>JAKDKI010000005.1 GCA_030453435.1 Kocuria sp. | reverse complement strand
GCCGTCTCCGGTGATCAGAACGCCGCGGTTGGTGAGCCCACGGGCGGCCGCGTACTCGGCCCATCGCGCGAGCTCTGCGTAGTTGTCCCGGTTCAGCCCGTGAACCGACATGGCGATGCCAGCTAAGCGGGCGTAGTAAGGATTCACGCGCGAGCGTCGGCGCGCACGCGCGCCACCGTCGATTTGCTCACCTGACAGGCTGCGGCGGTCTCCGCGATGCTGCGGCCTTCCTCGTGCATCGCGAGGATGCGCGCGCGCAGCTCGTCCGTGAGCGTGCGGCGTCCGCGGGGGCGGGTGCGCTGCCATTCGTGCAGGGTCTCCGTGGTCCATCCTCGCGTGTCGTTGATCCACACGTCTGGCTCGGGTGTTCCGGCCCTGATGAAGCCCTGGGGCGTCATGCCGACCACGGCGGCGGCTTCTTTCAGTCCGTGCAGGTGCGCGCCGCGCGGGATAGTCTTGGGCATTGCATCGTCCTTTCGGTGTGGCCTCCCGGCCCATTGTTCCTGGCATCCGCCAGCGGCCGGGGGGCATTTTCATTCTGCGGGCGTGGTTCCGGGATGCGTGCTCAGCAAGTCGCACGCGGCCTCGTAGGCGCGCATAGCGGCCTTGGACAGCTCTAGGGCCATGTCTACGTGCTCGAAGGATTCCATGCGGCCAGCGGCGCGCGTGGCGGCTTGGGTGACCTCTAGGGCCGTGGTCTTGGTGAGCTGCGGATCACCGCATCGCGGATCGGTGGGCAGCACCAGGCATCGCGGAATCTCCGCGAGGTACGGGGCGAGCGGGGTTCGCGCTGCGCGGCGCTGTAGCGCGCGGAGGTTGCCCAGGTGGTCGGCGCAAATCTCTCGTTTGTCCAGGTCGGACAGCATTTCGGGGGTCATGTCGTGGTCCTGTTCAATTCGGCCGGCGGATTCCGCCGGCAGTGGGTCGGCGGCCGCCGATCCGCTCCCCGTGGAAGGGGATCGGCGGCCGCGTGGGTCGGGGTCTCAGGTGCTCAGGTGCTTAGGAGCACTCCCAGTCGGGGTGACCGTGCCAGGTGATCCGCACGGCTCCGGCGTCGGGGGTGCCGAAGTCCACCAGGGGGGCGAGCAGCACGTCCTCGAAGGACGGGTCTTCTTCCACGCGGAACACGGCGCGGCCGGTGTAATACAGCTCGCCGTCATCGTCGTACATGCGGAACGTGTGGCGCTCGTAGCCGTCCACCAGGGGCGCGCCAGCGGTGAGCATGGCCGCCTGTCGCTCGGATACCTCGCCCGGGCCGTAGGTCCACTTGCTGCCGGTCTGGTCGGCGTCGGCCAGGTGATCGCGGGTGATCGTCCACGCGCACGCGGGTTCGTCCTCCGGTGCCTCGGGTATCGGCACGACGGCCACAATCCCGAGGGGTTCACCGGGGGCGAGTTCGTCCATGAACCGGGCGAGGTCGGGGCCCCAGTAGGTATCCACCCCCGCGTCCGTGTCGATGGTGAGGCCGTGGCCGTTTTTCAGTGCTGCCTCCCCGAGCTGAAAAGCGTTCTGGTAGGTGTCTGCGAGGTATTCGCTCATGGTCCCTGTCCTTCCGGTAGTGGTGGCGGGTTGTTCCTCCCGCCTGAAGACTCTTTAGTTTACTCGCGTTCAACGCTAGACACAAGCCGGGCGGGGGACTTTTTTGGGCCGGTTTTACGGCGATACGGTTTGCCGGTTTGCTGGGTTGCCGTACATACAGAAACGGCCGGGGGGTCGCTCCCCCGGCCGCTCGTGCTGCTCGGCTACTTGCTCGCGGGCTGGTGGCCGGTGATCTTGCCGTAGGGGGCGCGATAGCTGCTCGTGATCTTGCGCTCTGCATCGAAATAGAGGGTGCAGGTCTTGGCGTTGGCCCGTGCCACGGTCCACCAGGTGCCGCCCACCTTGATCCGGTCCCCGGCGTGGATGGTCTCGCGGCTGTAGTCGGCGGCCTCACCGGCGGCGAGCTGCTGGGCGCGCACGCCGCGCCAGTACGCCAGCGCGTCGGCGTTCTCGGTGGCATCGGCCTGGATCGCCTCGCGGCGTCGGCCGGTCGCGGCGGGGATCGCCTCGGCGTAGGGGGTGCCCCGGTCGGCGGTGTAGCCGTCCAACTGCCGCGCCAGCTTGCGGCCTTCGGCCTCTAGGCGCTCGATGCGTCCGGCCACGGTAGCGGGGCTGTAGCGGTGGGCTGTGGTGTTCGTGGCTGCACTCGCGCGGCGCTGCGCCTCGGTGGCGTCCTCGTCGGCCCGGATCGCGCGTCCCTGGGCGTTCCATGCCCGGTCAATGGCGTTGCGGTGGCGGGTCTCTGAGTGGTGGCCCACCTTGATGGGCTCCCCACCTTCGGGCAGTCGGGCCGCTGCCGCGTCGGCGGCGTACTGGGCGTCGGCCGCGCGTGCGGCCTTGCGCTGCGCCTTCTGTGCCAGGGCCTCGGCGCGGGCCTCCTGCCGGGCTGCGCGGTCGGCCTCGACCTCGGCCACGGACCGGGCGGTGTCGTCGGCCTCTAGGGCCACCTCGTGCCCTGCGGCCTCTAGGGCCTTCTGCGTGCGTCCGGTGATCCAGGTTTTGAGGTTCCGGTCCCGGCTCTGCGGGACGTACCACGCGCCGATGGATCGACCCCAGCGCCAGCCCTGGGCCTTCAAAATCTCGGCGGTGCCGTCTCCGCGCTCGGTGCCCTCGATGAGCGTTCCGGCCTCGCGGTTGTGGGTGATGGTCAGTGCTGCCATGATCTTGCGTCCTTCCGGTTGGTGCGGGTTGTTCCTCCCGCTTGAACACTCATTAGTTTACCTGCGTTCAACGCTAGACACAAGCCGGGCGGGGGACTTTTTTGGGCCGGGTTTCCGGCGATACGGTTTGCCGGTTTGCTGGGTTGCCGTACATACAGAAGCGGCCGGGGGATCGCTCCCCCGGCCGCCTGTTCCCGCTTGGTGCTACTCGCTGGCGGGCTCCGTCTGGCTGATGTCGAACACTGTCACCATGATGAATCCGGTTTCTTTCTCGTCCTCGCCGTCCTCGCCCTTCTGCGGCTTGCCGTCCTCGTCCTTCACCTTGCGGGAGGTGGGGGCGAAAATCTTGATCCCGGTTTCACCCTTGCGGACCATGCGGCCCTCGGCCTTCCACTTGTTGAACCCGGCGCACACCGTGGCGGTGTCCATCTGCGCGAAGATCAGTTCTTGATTCTTGGCGCTGTAGCTGGGGAACTTCTCAGCAAACTTGGCGAACGCGGCCGCGTATTCGGCATCGTTCTCGATGCGTTCGACGGTGGCGGCGTGGGCCTTGGTGACCTGCTCGCGCTTCTCGGCTGCGGCCTTCTTGCGCTGCTCCTGCTTGGTGGTCATCGCTCGCGTCCTTCCGTTAGTGGTGGCGGGTTGTTCCTCCCGCCTGAACACTCTTTAGTTTACTCGCGTTCAACACTAGACACAAGCCACTAGGGAAGGGATTTCTTGGCTGATTTTCGCCGGTCGTGCTTCTGACTTGGGAAGGTGCCGGGCTCTGACCTGGGGGATCGCCCGTGTAGCCTGGCCCGTCGTCCTGATAGCTGGAAGCAGGATGGGGTAAGCGGAGTGGGGTCAAGGGTGCGCGTAGCGCATCGCGTAGCGACGCCGTAGGCGCCCTTGACGCCGCGGAGTGTCCCCATACAATTCCGCGTCAGGACGACGGACAGCGGAGGTGAGTGGACTCGAAGGGGCTCCCCCCACTGGAAAGACCAGGAGGGGAGCGCCTTGAAAGCGCTCCCCTCCTGTGTGTGACGTCTAGCTGTCTAGACGTCCTGACTGCTCATACTCATGCAGCACTCGCTCGATAGCAGCAACTACTACCGGGTTCACCTTGGTCCCCGCTTCTACAGTGGCCCGTTGGAGTTGCTTGTAAGTCTCTTGCGGCAATCGGATGGTCAATCGCGCCCGGTCGTCAGTGGGTCGCTGGAATGTCTTTTCCAAGCTCGTCGTGGTCGGCTTCTGCTGCCGTTGTGCGGCTAGGCGCTCCTTGAAATCGCTCATGCGCTCAGTGCCTCCTCGATGGTGGTCAGTACGGCTGTGTACCCCCACAGATGGGTTGGTGCCTGCCCCCAGGCTTCGCGGAACGTGGACCGTTTGCGGATCGGCGGCAGGACCGGGATTTCTGCTGCCTCCAGAGTCTCCACGAGTCCGCGGTACGCGCGCGTTGCGGTTTCTGCGGAGGTCACCATGACAGCAACGGGTCCGACCCCGCTGAGCGCGTCGATGGTGGCCCACGTGCGATCCATGTCCGCCATCGAGGCCATGGTGGGGATGACGACCAGATCAGCGGCTTCGGCGGCCGCGGTGATGATCTGGGGGTTGCCAGGCGGGGTGTCGATAAAGACGTACTTGTCCCCCGCTGGCTTCCGCAGCGTGGCGATGTTGGCAGGCACAACCTCGAATGCAAGATCCGCGGCCTCCGCCCATCTACTGGCAGAGGCTTGCGGGTCACTGTCCCAGACCTCAGCCCTGTGGCCACGGTTGGCGGCGACCTGGGCCAAGAACATGGCCGAGGTGGTTTTTCCGCAGCCACCTTTGGAATTCAGTAGGGCGATTTTCACATGAGCCTCCTGAGGTAGTGACGCCTAGCTGTCTTGACGGCATGCTGTCAGACCAGCATGACAGCATGACAGTGTGACGTCAAGATGTCTTAGCGTCACACCGTCAAGACGCCAAGACGCCAAGTAGACTGCGGGGAGCATGATTTTGCATGGATACGCCTGTGTGTTGCGTAGCCTTAGCGGTGCGAGTGGAGATAAGAGGTCAGCGCGCGCTCGAGCTGTTCGAGGCGTGCAGTTTGGAGATGATGGCGAGTGGGGCGGCCGCGGCCGGGGAGCACATCAGTGCTCACCACACCCTTCTCCTCCAAAAGGGCTATCTGTCGGGACAGGCTTTGCTCTGTAACCCCTAGTGCAGCGCTGATGGCCGCCCGCGTGGCAGGGCCAGCCGCAAGCTCTCTGAGGATGGCGACGCGCAGCGTGTTGCCGAGGACTTGCACGGCGGTATGGACCTCCCCGCTCTGTCCAGGGATTCTCATCATGAAGGGCACGCTCCCAGTTTCTCATTACCTGCAACGTCGAGAGATTCATACAACAGAACAGCGTTACAGTGATAGGATGTTGTATGGCTTATCTGCGAGAGTACAGGAGGTGACAGAGCATGGCTGAGTCCGAAGGCGGTTCGATGGGCAAGGGCGCGGGCCTCATCGGTGGAGCGGGTTGCCTGGTCATCGTCGCGCTGCTGTGCCTCGTACTCATCGTGCCTCTGCTGGTGACAGTGCTCGTCGGGGGGATCGCGGGACAGCTCAGCCTCGGCGGCGGGGATGACTGCGTGGAATCCGTATCGGCCGAAGGTGGAGACGGCACGGTAAACGTCCCGGAAGCCTTCAAGAAGCCCCTAGCGGATGCGGCGAAGGTCGCTGGGTTGCCGGAACAGACGGCAGCCGCTCAGATCAAGCTGGAGTCCAATTTCGACACTCAGGCAGGGAGTCCCGCCGGGGCTCAGGGCCCCGCGCAGTTCACGCCCGAGACGTGGGCTAGGTACGGAGAAGGCGGGGATATCCACGACATCAAGGATTCAATGTCTGCTTATGGCCGGTACATGAAGGCGTTGCGCGAAGAGGTGAAGCCGCTGGCTGGCGACGATGCTAACAAACTTGTGCGGCTGACCCTTGCCGCCTATAACGCGGGCCCGGGCGCGGTTCAGAAAGCTAAGGGCATCCCTCCCTTTGAGGAGACCAGGGTGTACGTCGAGAAGATCACCGGGTCCGCTCAGATGGAGTTCTCTGGTGGCTGCAAGGCTGTAGAGGGGGGGAAGTCCTGGAACGGTGATCTTGGCAAGGGGGAGTGGACCATCCCCCTGCCGGAGGGCAAGTTTACCTCCGGGTATGGAGGGCGTAACGTCCCGGGCCTTCCGGCCTGGGCGCAGAACCACGTGGGTGTGGACCTGAGCACGGGAGGCGGAGCGCCAATCATCGCTCCCACGGACATAACGGTGACCGGCACCTTGCCCAACGACCATTGCGTGATGGCGAAGATGGACGCGAAGCCTGGCTTCCAGTTCGCGTTCTGCCACATGGAGTCCCTGGATGTGAAGAAGGGCCAGAAAATCAAGCGTGGTAAGCAGATCGGGGTCGAGGGCGGATTCATGGGCGGTAGCCCGAGTGGGGCGGCTAAACACCTTCACTTCGAGATTTATAAGCCAAACTGTGGAAATGGGAAAAATGGCGGGGCGAACGTGCCCTACGACGGATGCAACATCGACCCGGAGCCGATTCTTAAAGAAAAGGGAGCGTGGGTGAAGTGAAGCGTATAACCCCTCTGCTGGTGGTCCTGGTGTGTGCGGTGGGCTGCTCAGAATCGCCGGAACCGAGCCCTGCGGAGACCAGCCCGTCGGCGGCCGTTTCTGCCTCCCACACGTCGGAGGGTGGGGAGTGTCCCCGCAGCAGCGACGCGGATCGTACGGATGCGTCTTCGACGGCCTACTACTACGTCGGCATCAGCCATTGCTGGGACTCGATGCGGGACAAGAACACGGCAGCGGGAGTGCTCCGAGCGAAAGAGCTGATGAGCGTGTCGTGGTACGAGCAGCAGAAGGAGGGGGCGGACACGCGCAACACGCTGCAAGCACAGTTCGGCAAGGCGGCCGAGCATGAGAGCTATTCAGTGCCAAAGGTGAGCCGCACCGTGGGTGATGTCGATGAGGACGTCGCAGCGGACAAGGCCGTGCGGGGGCTCACGACGGAATGGAGCTGGCTCGCCCGGGACGGGTCGGAGAAGATGCCCGGCGGCCGGGATCAGCAGATCATCTATCTGGAGAAGCAGGGCGGACAGTGGATGGTCGTGGGTTCTGAGACGACGATGACCGAGGAGCACGACGGCGCATGAGGATCACACGGGAAAAGACGACGGAGACGACGGGACGTGTGAAGGTGCCGTCCTTCCCCGTCATTAGTCTGCGTGCGACCGAGGATGAGGTGATCGTTGAGGCCCCGGGCGTCTACGAGGAGGTGGCGCGCGGGCCAGAGCAGAGCCTGTTCGAGGTTGCTGAGCCTGCTGCGCTAAAGGCTACGGAGGCTCTTGGTCTGCGTGTGTGCAAGGTGCTCGCGGTGGATACGGCCTCCGGTGACTCCACGTTCGATCTCGTGGCAGACGTCGGGCTGGGGGAGCTTCAAGAGCTGGCTGGGTACAGCGGTGAGCCTGGTCAATATGAGGTTGTCGCGCATCCCGAGCCGGAAAGGCCTTCATGGTTCCAGCGGCTTCGTGGCAAGCGCAGCATGGACTACTACGACGCGGGGCGTCGTGGTCGGATGAATCGGCGCACGGCGGGATACATCGCGGCTGCCGGGCTGCTCCTGGTGGCAGCCGCAGTGCCCATGTCTGGGGTGTTGCGCGGTTCGGAGGAGGCTCCGCCGGAGCCTTACCACGCTGAACCTGCACAGCTCCCTGTCCAGGCACCCCCCGGGTGGGGAACGTATGCAGCATGGCACCAGGGCATCAACCAAGATGCCGAGCCGGTTCTGTTCCGTGATGAGCTGCTGGTGCCCTCGGGCAGAAGCATCACCGCGATGGACCCAGACACGGGCGAACCTCGATGGAGCGTGGATGCGGGGATGGAAGTCAGCGAGTTCGCTCCCATGACGGGCGCTGTCGTGGCGGTTAGCGACGGCAAGACCGTCGCACTGCTCGATACGACCGCCCGTACCGTCACGAGCACCAAGATGCCCGCTGAGGGGCAAGTGACGCTCGGCTACGGGGACCCAGTGACGATGACACCCTCCTCGCCCGTTGTGTACGTCCTCACGGATTCCGGGGAGTGGGCCAAGCGCACCATGCCCGCCGGGTCGGACATAGCTGGCGCGGTTGATGGGGCCGTGACCGCGGTCAGCACCGATGGGCCTGCCGCCCGGGTGTGGTCGATCACGGAAGACACCGCGACCCTGCCGAAACCGGGAACGATCACCGGTGCCGGGAACAAAGGCAAGAAGGCTGCGGCAGTGGATTCCTGCACGGGCTCCTTTGACACGGTGCTGTGCCAGTCCAAGAAGGGATCAGACACGGAATGGACTAGCTCCACCGTGAGCAAGAAGGGCAAACAGACGACAGTCACTCGGGATCAGACGGCCACGCTAAAGGGCACCTCGGCAGCCGCGGCGACTGCCCCGGAAGTAGATCGCTCCTCAGGGTTCTTCCTCGCACGCGGGGTATGGGTCACGGAGAAAGCGCTTGTGCGCGTGGGAGCTGAGGCCAATATCGGCAGTGGCCGGGCGTTCCGATCCTCGCAGAAGGAAACTGAGCTGCTGGATGCTTCGGGGAAGACCATCGCCACCGGCACGAAAACTGACGCGTACCCTGCTGCGGTCAGCAAGGACATGACGGCGGTTGTAGTGGCCGCAGACCCCTCAGATCCGACGGCCACGAACGTTTACGGGCTGCCGACGAACTCGAAGGAGACCAGCTGAATGGCTATGACTCGAACGATGAAGGCAAGGGTGCAGGACATGGCAGGTGTAAAGGGCAAAAGCGGGGATCATCCAGAACCGCAGAAGGACCGGTCCAACCCGTTCATCCGCCCAGTGACGACAGTGGAAGCGGAACCGGCGTTGGACCGGTCACCGATCCTGGGGGACCGGATGACACTCGTGGGAGCCTCGCACGTGCCCGCGGAGACGGAAGAGCCCACGAAGGACGCTCCGCAGGTTCAGGCGAATGCCGGTTACTTGAACCTCATCGGAGCTAGCGGTGGCGTGGGCGTGAGCACACTTGCCGCCGTGTGTTCGGAGCGCGTGATCGACACGAGCGAGGACGAGCCCGCTACGGGAGCGGCGGGCGTGGTGGTTGCCTCTGTTTCGAGGGGATCCCTGGCCGCTGCTGAGCGATTGCGCGTGGAGGACTTCACAAACATGCTGACCGGGCTGGTCCTTGTCCATCACCGCCGCCCCGAGGACGTCTCGGCCGACACCCGGGCCTACGCGAAGCGCGTAGCACGTCTTTATCCGCGGTCATTCGAAGTGCGGTACGAACCGCGATGGCCTGACACAGAAGGGCCCGTCACAGCTTCCTGGGCGCACCGACGCCGATTCACACACCTGGTGAAAACGCTCAACGCCTGGGCAGAACCCTCAACCCCCAACGAGAAGGAATAAGCCATGAAGACCACAAACAGCTCCCCGACAACTACCAATCAGAACCCCCTGAAGGAGAACACCATGACCCGCAACAAGCGCCGCACGATCTCGACCCTCGCCATCAGCTCCACCGTCATCATGGGTGGGGCAACTCCCGCCCTGGCAATCGATGGCTCTCCCACCCCGCCCCCGGGATTCGATTTCGTCTCCACCCTGGTCGGCTGGGCTCTCTACATCGCGGCGTTCGTGCTGTTCATCTACTTCATCATCGGCATCGTCACGGCCGCCAAGGCACGCCGATCCGGGGACCAGGAGATCACGGCGCCGCTGTGGCCGCTGCTCGGTGGTGCGGCGCTGACGGTGGTCGGCGTCGTGTGGCAGAGCGTGGTGGGCATCTAAGCCCCTCCCCCCCAGATCAGGCAAGAGCAGAAGGGAACGACTCCAGTGAGCGAGAAGAAGATGAGCGGGCGGCCGCTGGCTGCCCTAGTGGTTGGTGTTGCAAGTCTGGCGCTGGTCACCGGATGCGGTGAGCAGTCCAAGCCCCAAGATTCCTATGCGTACGCGTGCCAGTCGGATCTTGACCACTCGGCCACCCCCTCTGTTACCGACGAAGCCCCAAAGGCAGACTCGTGGACCACTGGCAAGGACGGTGTGCAGTACCCGGTGTCCAGCGCCTACGGCGGGTGCGAGAGCCTGGATTCGGGATGGAAGGTCGGGCATTCCCACAACACCGCCGGGGCACTGTACGCGGCCACCGATTTCCTGGCTGGGCCGACCGGGGATGAGTTGGAGCACGCATCGGCGGACGACTTGACGAAGGTCTATGCGGCTGGAGAGGTGCGCGATCAGATCATCGCGACCGCATCGAAACCGGCCACCCCTGAACCCACCGGGAAGGGGTACGTGACGGAATCGCCGGGAAGCGATATCAGCGCGCAGCTCCGCGGCTACGAGGTGCAGGAGCAGAGCGCCGATAAGGTCCGGGTACTGCTTTACGGGCAGTCTGATGCCGTGTTCAGCGGCACATTCGGATTCACGATGGTGTGGCAGGACGGGGACTGGAAGATCGACCCCGTTTCAGCTGAGAGGCCGATGGATTTGCAGATGACCACCACATCTGACCCGGCTGTTACCTGGAGCGCCTGATGCCAGGGTGGCTGACAGATGGTATTGGAGGGCTCATTGAGAAGGGCCTAGATGCTGCCATGCGCTGGGCCCTGAAATCCTTGCTCAGTGCGTTGCAGGTCGTTCTCGACGGCATTTCAGAGTGGTGGTTGGGGATCACTGGGCCTGGGATGGCCGAAGGGTCCCCGGCGATGGCGGTCCAGCAGAATACGATCTACTTTGTGGCCGTTGCTGGAATGATTGGCACCGCTATCGGAATCATCCGCGTGGTGAGGACGCAATCCAAAGACGCCTCTGTAGATTTAGTGATGGCGATGTTCTCCACGGTGGCTGTGACCGCCATCGGGGGAACGGCTGCAACGTATCTCCTGAAGGTCAGCGATCTAGTGTCTCCGTGGTTGATGACACAGATCACGGGCCAAGGTGAGGATGAGCGGCAAGGTCTTTATGAATCACTCGCCATCATGCCGGACAACCAGAGCGCAAAGTTCGTAATCGGGATGGCCATCCTCTCCGTGATTCTAGTAATCATCGCGGCGCTTGCTTCCGTTGTGAATGCAATGTTCGTGATCTTTAGTTACGGAATGATCGCGGTGCTTGTTGGGTTATTGCCAATCTTTGCCGCTCAGTCTCAGACGGAAGCTGGCAAGGAGCGATTCTGGAAGGTAATCGGCTGGATATTCGCGGCGGTGCTCTACAAACCGACAGCGGCCGTCATCTATGGCACAGGCTCCCTATGGATCAAAGGAATGATATCCGACGACCAAAAAGGTGACGCGTTTGCGGAAATGGTTTCGCTCATCAGCGGGATGGTTGTCATCTGCATGGCGTGCTTAGCCTTGCCCGCTCTTATCAAGATCGTGACCGTGGCTACCACCAATCAAGCGCGAGGTGTTGGCGCTGGTGGAGCCATCGCGGCCGGTGCGGGCGCGGTTGCCATCGGGTCTCTCGGACTCGCCGCGGCCGGTGCAGGTGCTGGTTCCGCGGGTGCAAGTGGAGCTGCGAGCACGGGAGGCGCCGCCGACGTTGCAGCAAGCACCGGGGCTGAGAGTGCCGGGACGGGAGGTTCTGCCAGTTCGGGCGGTGCGTCCGGGATGGCCGATGACAGCGGTGGATCTTCTGCGAAGGGCTCAGCTCCGGGCTCGGGTGGCAGCTCCTCAGGCGGGGGAAGCACCTCGACCGATACATCATCGGACGCCGAGGGAACTTCCGGTTCCAGCGCCGGTGTCGGCGGGTTCGCAAGTAGCGCGTCCGACTCGGCATCCACCGGCTCCACCGGCTCCACCGGCAACTCTGGAGGCCCTGGCTCGACGGGGCCCGGGGGTGAAGCTGGAGGCTCAGGAGACAGCGGGAGCGCAGAGACTGCTTCCCCGGGTGGAGAGCAGCCGAGTGCTGCACCCGTGGGGGATAGCGGCGGCAATCCGTCCTCTGCGGCTGCCGGGGGCTCCGGGGATACGGGCAACATCATGAGCCCCAACATGGCCCGGGCCCTGAGTGAGGCGGGACGGTTCACCGGGACTTCGCTGAATCGTCAGCTCCAAGAGCTTGAAAACATCGAGAGTTAGGGACGGAAACGATCATGGCAGAGCATGTGCAACGGCGGATGCGGATGTACGGCAACATCACCAACCCCCGCAAAGAGGGTGTGCTTGGCCTTTCGGCTCTAGCCTCCATCATCGGTGTGGTGGTGGCGATTCTCGTATTCGTCACGATGCCCTTGGGCATTTGGGTTCAGTCCTTCGTGGTCATCGTGGGCGCTGCGACGATGATTGGAATTTCTTGGGACGGACGCAACGGCCGTAAGAAGTTCGAGGAGGTGCTGGGGCGACGCCATTTCAAGAAGGCGGAAGACAAGGGATTCACCAACTACGCGGCCGGGCCGACGTCCCAGCTACCGGGAGGTGACTTCCCCCCGGTCGGGATTCTTGCTCGCACCGAGCTGGTTGGCACGACACCGGCCGGGTCGCGCACGGAGAAGGCCATGATCTGGAACCCCTCGAACCGTACAGGCACGGTAATTTTCAGTGTGCAGTCTCCGGGCATGGGTTTGCTCGACCAGGAATCCATCGACCTGATGGTGGATCAGTGGGGCATCTTCCAGCGGGAGGCTGGCGTCTCATCCTCACTGGTCCAGGTCGCGGCTACGACTCAAGCCACGCGCGACCCGGGCAACCGGCTGCCGGATGCTGTGCGGGTAACCCGGGAGCAGTCGCAGGTGGCCGACATTCCTGCGTTTGCCCGCGAGGCGATGGATGAGATTGTGGCGGATCTGAATCAGGGCGTGCCGAAGATTGACCAGTGGGTAGCAGCGACCTTCACGGCGCGCCCAAACCGAGAGGCAGGCACGGAGCCTCGCTCCAGGGAAGATCTCGCCGAGGATATCTCCACGCTGCTGCCAGGGATGCTCGCGCAGCTGAAAGTCGCGTGCGGTGGCACCGTGAGCGTTCTGGGGATGGATGACGTGGTGGACCAGGTGCACACGGCCTACAACCCGGCCGTCGCACCGGCGGTGGAGACGGCGCGGCTGGCCGGGGAAGGTACCGGTCTCACGTGGGGCGAGGTCGGACCGACGAATGCGAAGCTCACCCCCGGGTGGTGGGAGCACGCTGGGTACTTCTCGAAGTCATGGCAGATGTACCAGCCCCCGGCCGCGAACTTCCGTGAGACCGGCCTGGCAGGGCTGCTTTCGGCCCATGGGGTGTTCGAGCAGAAGCGGGTAACGCTGCTGTTCCGACCGATGAGCCCAGGCGGGTCTCAGAAGGCCGTACAGGATCAGGTGATGAACGCCCAATTCGGCAACAGCCAGAAGGGAAAGAAGCCCTCGCAGATCAAGAAGGTGGCCCTCGAAAAGGCCGAGTACAGCGAACGGGAGCAGGCAGAAGGCGCGGCAATGGTGCGTTTCGGGCTCGTGGTGACGGCCACCGTGGATGACCCCACGAAGTTCGCCCGTGTGGAAGCGATTCTGCGTGATCAGGCTGTGTCCGGCATTCAGCTGCGATTGCGGGACTGCGAATACTCCGACGATGCGGCATTCGCGTTCGGGCTGGGCATCGGGTCGGTGCCCAAGGACTTCACGCGCCTGTCGAACACACTGCGCGAAAGCGTCTAGCGGAAGGATCGAGCATGACGGCACTGGACAAGCTCGTGGACCGGCTCGCGTTCGGATCGAGCAAGAAAAACGATGGGCAGACATTGGAGGCCCTGGAGGCACAAGAGAAGAAGATCCCGACTCTGACCAAGTACGGGTACGAGCGCCCCGGGGGAGGTGCCTGTGGGTGGGTAGAAGCCCCCGTGGAGTACCAGGCCACGTCTCGGCAGACCGCGGGCCTGTGGCCATTTTGTGGGGCGGCGTCCTCCCCGCTGGTCGGGGCTCCGCTGGGACGGAACACCATCAACGGGCAGATCACGTGCGGTGACCCCATCAGCCTTTACATCAAGGGCATCGTCTCTGCCCCTTCTGGGTTCATCATGGCGCTGAACGGTCGCGGAAAATCGACCATCGCCGTCCGGTGGGCGCTGTCGCTGATCGACGCGGGATTTCTGATCCTGGTTCTCGGTGATCTGAAACCGGACTACGCCGGAGTCGTGAAGGAGACCGGCGGGCAAGTGCTCACGGTGGCTCCTGGGCTGGCGGCGATCAACCCGCTCGACGCTGGGCCCGCTTGGGACTTGCTCAACAAGCTGCCGCCGAAGATGCAAGCGGCACAACGCTCCGAGATCCACAATAGGCGGCTCAATACGCTTCGCGGACTCGTGGAGCTGGCTCTGGGGGATGTGCTGACCGAGAAGAAGAACGAGGGGACCGTGCTGTCGATGGCGATCCGTCACGCGGCCGACAAGGCCGAAAGTGATGCTCGTCAGCCGTTGGTCTCTGATGTTCAAGACGTTCTGCGTGATCCCCCACGAGACATCATCGACATGCTGGTGTTCGACCCGGACATGGATGAGAAGGCCAAGAGCCGAAAATACTTCGAGCTGACGGAGACACTTCAACGGGGTTTGAACTCGCTGGGCCCGGAGGGGCCCTTCGGTGATGTGTTCTGCCGTGAGACCTCCGAGCCGATGCGGTTGGATCGCAGCGTGTCCTTCGACGTCTCAGCCATCGACGAGGCGAACGGAACACTGCGGGCCGCGGTGCAGCTCGTGTGCTGGAGCTACGGCCAGGCAGGAGCTTCCGCGCTGAAAGATCTGGCTTCTGAGGGCATCATCCCCGAGCGTCACCACCTGATGATTATGGATGAGCTGTGGCAGGTGCTCAGTGCAGACGAGCAGCTCGTCCACCGCGTAAACGCTCTGACCAAGCTCAACCGAACGAAGGGTCTTGGGCAGGTGCTCATCACGCACAGCATGAAGGATCTCCAGCTGTCCACGCCCGCGCTGACCTCCATTGCCACGGGCTTCCTGGAACGGTCCTCGGTCAAGGTCTTCGGTGGGTTGGCCCGGAACGAGATGGCCGATCTGACCCAAGTCGTGCCGATGTCTCAAAAGGAGCAGGACTTGCTCGTGTCGCTGTCCGCGGAGGGCGGCGTCGATCCGAAGACGAACGTGACGTTGCCGCCTCCTGGCCGTGGGCGGTTCCTTTTGAAGCTGGGAGAGACCACGGGAAATCCTTTCTACATGAACCTGACTGCCAAGGAACGGAAAATCCACGACACCAATGAAGCCTGGGCTAACAGCATGGCAGCTCATCGGCTGGAGCGGGAAACGGCTTAGCCCCTGATGGAATGGGAAAGGTAAGACCATGTTCAGATTTGTTTCCGCGTCAACTCTTATTGTTATCGCGGTGGCCGTGGTATTGCTTGTTGCCATCGTGGTGTGGTTGTGGCCCAACAGTCCCAAGTCGTCAGAGAAGATGGCGAATAAACGGCTAGGGGACCGAGCCCGATTTAGTAATGCAAGCGCGGAGCAACGCTTGCAGGATGCACGGACCAACCTGCATCCCGACTGTCCGAATATCGGACCGGGCCTGGTGCTCGGGTCTGTGGATTCCAGTTCGGTATTTCAGGGGTGGCGGCAGTGCAGTGTGCAGATCCACGCGCCGGGGCGAGGGAAGACCACAAGTCAAGTGGTGCCCCATTCGAAGCAAGCCCCGGGGCCGCTGGTGATGACGTCGAACAAAGCAGATGGCGTCTGGGAGGTGTTCGCCGCTCGCATGTTCCACGGAAACGTGTGGATCTTCGACCCGACGAACATTCTGAACAGGAAGGACGCCAGCACGGATCACTTCAATATCATCGGCATGGTGCGTAACAGCATGGACGCCGAAAAGGTAGGAGCGATCTTCCAAGCCGCGACGCAAGGGGAAGGAAGCCGAGAAGGCAACCCGAACGCGCACTTTGACCTGATGGGCTCCAAGATCATCGGCAGCTTGCTGCTGGCCGCCAACGTCTCGGGAGGTTCCGACAAAGACGTGTTCCGGTGGGCAATGACCACGGACGAGGACGAGCCCGCAGCCATCCTCGAAAGGCACGGGTTCACCAACCAGGCTGCGACCTTACGAGGGCTGAAGAAGCAGCCAGCTGACACGCGAGGGTCCGTGTGGGCCACCGCGCAACGATGCGCGTCACCGTTCGAGCATGAGGAATACCTGGCTTCCATCCGGCCAGTCAGTGAGCATCACCGAGTCTTCGACCCTGTGGCCTTCGCCTCCAGCACGGATACCTTGATCTTGCTGGGTAGCCGAAGCGCGGGAGCCACATCCGCGTTGGTGTCGAGCTTGGTGTGGGACGTCTTCCGCAGCGCCAAGGTCAAGGCCTCGACCGGAAGCAATGAGAGATTGCGGGTTCCTATGGTGATGGAACTGGATGAAGTGGGAAATACGGTAATGCTTCCAGAGCTGCCGGAGTGGTACTCATACAGCGGATCGCTGGGAATTGTAATAAACTCATACTTTCAGTCTGTTGCTCAGGGTCGTAGGGTTTACGGCAAAGAGGGGATGGACGAACTCGTCGGAGCGGCATCTGTCTTGGTGTATGGCGGCGGTGGCACCGAGGAAGATTTTGTCTCGTCACTGTCTAAGATCATTGGTCAATACGATCATAAGGTAAAAACCCATTCATCGTCATATAATGCACGTTCCGGGCACGGTCGCAGTAGTTCGGATCAGGTGCAGAGACGGGAGATTTTATCCGCAGCCGACCTCTCGAACATGTCACCGGGTTCTATGTACGTGCGGACGAGCGACGGCGGGGGCGGTGTTGTTCAGGCTCACTACTGGTTCGAGGATAAGCAGATGGTGGAGGAACTGAAGCCGCGGATAGAGCGACTGAAGGCTGGATTGAAGCAGCCGGGTTCCGAGAGGGAGGACACAGCTCATGTCTAATGAGAGAGCCGATAACAACGTGGCAGCGATGCCTCGCCCCGATGGAAGGGAGGCACCTCCCGTCCCCGATTTTGGGCAGTGGATTCATGCGACGCTGGCGATCATTGAGCATCCGGCGACACAGAACGGCGCGTTCTGCCCGGAGTGGTGGAACCATCCCGAGGCGGTGGCCCGATTCCGGGCGTTGCACCAGGAGTATCTTGTGGCCGCGGAGAAGGGCGGGATCTCGGATTGGTGGGTGCACCATTGGGACTTGCACGCGCGCGCGCTATTTGATCCTCAGACGGGGGTGTTCCGGGACTGTTCGGCGGGGCATCGGCCCGCCGAGTCCCGGCGGGTGCGCGATGTATCCGCAGACGAGCTACAGATGGAGGGCTTCGATGACGTCGGGGACGTGGTGAATCCCTACTGGTACTGATCGGCTCAGTCTGAGCACCTGACGGTGGCCCTCCCCAGGTGGGGAGGGCCACCGCGCTTTAGAGGCGGCGTGTGCTGGGGGGAGTGCGCTGAATGCGCTGTTGCGCTTGTTGCTGTGGTGCTCGCTGCTGAGAGGGTCGAGACGTTGTGCGGGCCGCTGAGCGGTTGCGTTCGCGGACCGTGCCCGGGCGTGTTCCGGCTGCGAGGTGGCGCTGGTCCCGGGCCGTTTGCAGGTCTGTCGCACGGCCCCTCTGCTCGGAGTTCATATTCGCAGTAACCACACGGGTGTGTGGATTATCGTCACGGGCGGTGGCATACGCCTGGTATGAGTTTTCACGTTGGCTCGTGGCCTGGTGGGCTGCATTGTCCACCGCCCCATATTCCGCCTCGGCCGCGGCGACGTCTCCGCGGTCCTGCTCGGCTCGTTCCTGGGCCTGGGTGTACTCGGGGTGCTGTGCCAGCCACCGCTCGTCCTCGGCCCGGGGCGGGGTCTCCGTACCGTATTGAGAGCGGTAATCCTCGACGGCTTGCTGGTACTCGGCCTCACGGGCGGAGCGAGTGAAGAAGCCAGCGCTGTCCAGGCGCGCGGCAGCGTCTTCGACGGGTGCATAGTCAGCTCGGGCGTTGTTGAGAAGGCGCTCACGGATGGAGTCAACCTCGCGGGTGGAGTTCTCCAGCCGTGTCCGCGCAGCATCGAGGACACCTTGGGCTGCATCCCGCTCGGCATAGGCCGCTCGTTCTGCGGCGTAATCACGCTCGACTGCATCCCAGAGATTTTCCACAGCATTTGTCCTCTCGTCAGTGGAGACCGTGATCTGCGCTTCGGCCGGGGTCTGTGTCTCCACAGTGGCGCGCTTCTCGGTGGCCCGCTGCGCGGTGGCCTCCACCTGCTCCCCGGCCGGACCGGCTTTGTGGGACAGGGCCCCGCGCTTGTGGACGTCGGTGATCTGCCCCGCAAGGTACTGGCCGCGCTCGGATTCGGCGTACTGCTTCGGGATCGCCTTCTCCTCGGTGATCCGGTAGGTGGCCCGGTAGGCGTCCACCTCCCCGGCGACCCGATACCACCTCGCGGCGTTCTTGGGGTTCGCGGGCACCTCCCCGAGGGCTTCGGTCCAGGCGGGACGCTCGGCCGCGAGCTGCTTACCGCGCAGCGCGGTCAGTTCCCCGATGTCAGCGTGGTGGGCGTCCAGGACCTCGCGCATCGCGGCCGGGGTGTAGGGGCTCTCAGCCCAGTAGGTGGGCGCGGTGTGCCCACTGACCCCGTGGGTGAGCGCGGCACGATCGGTGTCCTCGAGCCCGGCCCCGGTCGTGGCTGGGGCGGCGGCGCGGATGGCTTTCTCTGCGGCCAGGCCCTCGGCCAGGGTGTGGTTGGTCTCCGAGCGGGGCCGTTCCCCGCGGGTGACCTCCTCCAGGGTCTCCTGGGTGGGGGAGAGGAACGCCCGCCGGGAGAGCTCGGCGTCGATGGCGGCGAGCTCGCAGCGGTATTCGTCGGAGTCGTGGGCGGTGGCCGCCTCCATCATCCCGGCGCGTCGGGAGCGCAGGTGCGCGGTCGTGGTCAGCCCGTGGGGGCGGGTGTGCCAGGCGGGATCTTCCACCGCGGCCGCCGGTTCTTCGGCGGTCTGGGCGCGGGCGGTTGCCAGCAGCCGGTCCAGGTGCTCCTCCGGGATCGCAGCGAACGGGCGGGGTGCGGCCGGGTCGTGGACCTCGGCCTCGTGTTCACGTAGGCCCTTCACGCGCCAGTGCAGTACCGCGGAGTCGTCCTTGGAGCCGGTGAAGTCGCGTTGTTCGTGGGCTTCGGCCAGCAGTTCCACCGGGTCCAGCCCGGCCTCGGTGGCATCGGCAAGCTCGTGGGCCAGCGCCCCCCACGCGGGGGTGGCCTTCAGCTCCGCGGCCCGGGTAGCACCGAGGGCTTGGATAGCCACATGTTCCATCGCCTGGGAGCGCGCCTGATCCGACAGCGCGGTGTAGAGGCCCAGGCGCTCGGGCACCGAACGGTTCTCCGCGCGTAGGCGTTCCACTTGCTCGTGCACGGACAGATTCGTCTCATAGGCCCCGGTGATGGTCTCCAGCACCTCGTCCCGGGTGGAGTTCTCTCCGGTGACCACATACAGGTGGTTGCCGAACTTCCCGCGGGTGGCACCGACGTAGGCCCCGGCGCGGTCGGTGGTGGCGTCGAGGACGGTGTGGGCGGTGTCCACGGTCGCGCCTTGGGCGCGGTTGATCGTGGAGGCGTAACCCAGCTCCACGTTCTCCCGGACATAGGCGGCTGGGAGGGTGATCTTCCCGCCGTGGCCGGTGTGGGTGACCGTGAGCCGCCCGTCCTCATGCACCTGGTTCACGTCCCAGGTGTCGCCGTTCTTCACGAAGTCCTTGCCCTGGTTCAACCCCAACGCCCGAGCGTTACGGCGGGTCACGATCCGGTCGTGACCGTAGATCGTCGCATCAGCCTCGGTGGTCACCTGCGCGCTGGTGTCCAGGTCTCCGCGGTGCAGTGCCCGGGCTTGGGCCATCTCGTTCAACGCGGTCACCTGCGCGTTGGTCGGGGCCATCATCAGCGTGGTGCGCCCGGCCTCGGTGTCGGTGACCCACGCGGAGAAGACTTCGCGCAGCACGGTCTCCTCCTCCCCGGCGCGCACCCGGCCCTGACCCACGTACCAGTCGAAGGGCCGGTCCTCGCCCGCAGCAGGGGGTTCACGCAGCGCCAGGGAGGCGGCCACTTCGGCCTCGTTGACCTCGGCAGGATTCGCCGGGTTGCGGAAGCGGTAGACCTCTTCCAACCGGGGGAGGGCGGTGGCGTTGTCGATCATCCGCAGAGCCCCGCCGGACCCGATGGCGGCCAGCTGCCGGTCATCGCCGACACCGCGGACCACGGCCCCGGCGGCCTCCGCAGTGGCAACCAGCTCGGCGAGTTTCGGGGTGGACACCATCCCGATTTCATCCACCATCAGCACGTCCCCCACGGACAGGGGAGAGGTCTCGGCGTGCAGGAAGGCGTCCACGGTGGTGGCGGTGATCCCCATGGAATCACTGACCACATCAGCGGCCGCGGCGGTCGGGGCGACCCCGTAGACCTGGTGCCCGGACGCGTGGGCGGTGTCCACGACCAGGCGGGTGAGTGAGGTCTTACCGGCACCGGCCGGACCGATCCCCAACCCCAGCAACCGGTCCCCGGTCACGAACTCCCGAGCCATGCTCACCTGAGCGTCCGAGAGCTGCACCCCGGCTGCCCGAGCCTTCTCCAGCTCGGTGGTGAACACGTCAGTGGTGGCCGCGGGGATCACCTGCGAGGTGGTGGCCGCCTCCACCAAGAACGTCTCCGCGGCAATAATCCCGTGGGACGTGAACACCTCACGGTTCGCCGCCTCGTAGATGCTCGTGCCATCCGCACGGACCAGCTCACGGTCCTTCGGCAGCGGCACGTTCAGGCTCGGAGTCATCGACACTGAAGCCGCCTTCACCGCCTGAACCGTGGCCTCGATGGCGTGCGGGTCGGCGGTCACACCACCAGTGGCTTCGCGGTAGTAGCGCAGCGTCTCGGCCTCGATGTTCGACCCGCGCCAGGTCGAACGCGACTCCGACAGGCGGGCGATGATCGCCGCGACCCGCTCATGCTCCGGGGTCGCCTCCAGCCCCGCGGCGGCCACCGTGACGGCCCCCGCCCGTGCCGTGGAAGCCGCCCGCAGGTGCCCAACCAGGCCGACACCGGTGGGCAGGTTCGGGGTTACTGTGGCGGCCTTCTGACGCCACATCTCGTTGAGCTGCTCCAACGAGTGCGGGCCCTCCTTCGCCGGTCGGGTGGCGAGGGTGGCCTGTTGCGCTAGCGCGATGCGCTGTTTCGCGGTGGGGGCGTGGCCGTGGTCTGCGATGAACGCAGCCTCCACCTCGGCCATCGTCTCCTTGATGGAGGCCGAGCGGGAGGAGAACGCCGCGACCTCGGTGCGGGTGATCCCGGCGAGTTCGAAAATCTGCTTCCCGCGCACCTCTGTGGGGGTGAACTCCAGGCCCAAACGGTCGTGGATGTGGTGCATGATCCGCGAGTTGTACAGCTCGGAAGCCGCGACGCCGTACTGGTGGATCATCCGCCCGTCGAGGGTGGACCACCGCCCGTCAGCACCCTTCACCCGGTTGGCAACCACCAGGTGATCGTGCAGGTTCGGGTCACCGTTACGCGAGTCGTAGTGCCGGAACTTCGTGGCCACCAGGCCCTTGTCGGTGTCGATCTGCTCGACGCCACCGCGGCCGCGGCGGGCGTAAATCGCGTTCTCTTCTAGGTAGGACACGACCTCAGCGATGGCCGCTTCATGGGCGGCCTCGATGCCGGTGCGTAGGTTCTCGTCTCCGAGTCCCCAGGCCATCGAGACCGACTTGGTGGGGGTGAACACGAGGTCATATCCGGCCACGGACTGCTGCCGGGGCGCGGTGTTGTTGGCGATGAACGTCGCCAGCTCCACCCCGTTCGCATCGCGGCCATGGGTGGCGCGGAACATCTGACCGGCGACCCGGTTGCGTATCTCCTTGCGCTCGGCATCGGTGGGGGGAGCGTCGTGGGTCTTGAAGTGGCGGCGGTACTCTTCGTCGCGCGCGCGGGTGAAGTCATTGGTAGGTTCCTGCACGTACTCGCCCGGCTTGTACCCCAGGCGGGTGGCCTCCACCCAGTCCTGTGTGCCCTCAACGATGGCGCGTTTACCGGCCGCGTTCGCGGATCGTTCCTGACCCTTGGTCATTACGTATCCGTCAAGGAAAGCTTGCTTATCACCATTGCCTGACGCGTTGATGAAGCGCCGGTAGTTGCCCAGCTTTCGGTGCTGATCGAGCGTCCAGTAGAACCCGCTGCGGGAGGTTCCGAGCTGGGCGATGGCCTCGCCCTTCGGGCCCTCGCCGTGGTACAGACTCAGAGCGGAGTAGACCTTTTCGGCCGCCTCCAGCCGCGCGGCCTCGACCGTTCGGCCCATGATGGCCTGCTGCTCTTCGTTTAGTTTTGCCGGGTCCAGGGGAGAGTCACCGGCACCGTAGAGCGCGTCCATCTGCGCCTCGGTCACCGCCCCGTCCAGACCGAAGTGCTCCACACCGGAGCCAATCCACTGGCCCGGAGGCATCCCCGTGACCTGGTAGTAATCACCCAGCTCACGGTCCCCGGAGCGCAGCTGGTCGCCCGAGGCCACCTCCTGCGTGTAGTAGAGGTGACCGTCGCCCGTGGAGAGCTTGTGGACGGTCATCATGGGCACCAGAGTACGCGATCCGCCGCGGAATTCTACGGTTTGTCCAACCTTGGGTTACTGAGTGCAAGAGGTGTGACGTCTGATAGGTCCTAAGTCAGCGAGCGAGGCACGAGCAAGATGACGCGGACCGGGAAGCGTCCGGGCATCTACTGATGCCCGCGATTGTGCCCATGAGGCCGCGCCGGTGGGCAGGGTCGGGGCCTGCCGCAGTGAGGAACGAACGAAGGCCGGCACCGGCGCTGTCCACGGGTGCGAGCTGTGCACAGGTCACCGGAGGAGGAACGGGGGAGGAGCCCCTGTGTGCAGCGTGCCGACTGGGTACAATCGAGCCCACCAACACC
>JAKDKI010000066.1 GCA_030453435.1 Kocuria sp. | reverse complement strand
TCGGACGTCCTGTCCTCGTGCGGTCGCCCCGTTCATCTGGGGCCGTTGGGATCGGGGCAGGTGGCCAAGGCGTGCAACCAGTTGATCTGCGCGGCCGAGATCGTGGCGATCTCCGAGGCCAGCGTGGTGGCCGAACGCGCCGGGCTGGATCTGGCCAAGCTGCTGGACCTGCTCCAGGGCGGTTATGCGGGATCGGTGATCATGAACAATAAGACGCCCAAGCTCGTGGCCCACGACTACTCGGTGTCCGCGCAGGCGGCGTTCGTCCACAAGGACGTCTCCGCCTACTTGGACGCGGCCCGCGCCACCGGAACCAAGTCGGTACTGGGTGGACCCATTGCGAGCGCCGCGGAGCAGCTCATCGACGCGGGGCTGGGCGAACAGGACTCCGCAGTGTTCCAGAAGTGGGTTGCGGAGCGCGGTACGCCCAAGGACTGATGGCTGCCGCTACGACTTAGCGCTCATTAGCTACCCGGGCCCACGGGCCGCACGCCACGGGTCACACGCCACCGAGCAGTAGAAACTGTGAGCGCCGCACACACCACGTTCCGCTAGAACCCTCGAACACCTCAGGGCTCATTAGAACCTTCAAACCACGCCGCAAGGGCTCTTACGAGCCGTCACATGTAGCGGAGGATTCTAACGGGCCCTGAGGTGCAAAGCCGCAGAGAACGCTTACTTGTAGAAGCGGTTCAAGAAGCGTGCCACCACTGCGGGGCGCTCTTCGCCCTCGATCTCGATGGTCGCGTCGGCCACCAGGTGCAGGCCGTTGCCCTTGACCTCGGAGACTTCCGTAATGGTCACGGTCATGCGCACTCGCGCACCGACCTTCACGGGTGAGGTGAAGCGGACCTTGTCCAGGCCGTAGTTGACCTTGGTCTTCACGTCGGACACGTCGAAGAGCTCGCCCCACATGGGGATCAGCAAGGACAGGGTCAGGAAGCCGTGGGCGATCGGTGCACCGAACGGACCGGACGCGGCCTTCTCGGGATCGGTGTGGATCCACTGGTGATCGTCGGTGGCGTCAGCGAACAAGTTCACCTGGTCCTGAGTGATCTCGCGCCACTCGGAAAAGCCCAGATCCTTACCGGCGAGGTCGGCAACTTCGTCAAAGGAAACAACGGTCTTGGCGGTCATGAAATTCTCCTAGGGGTAATGAGCAAAAAGAGCGCAACGGCCCGCGGCGTCGTCGGCGAATCAGGCGAAAGCCGACTTGCCCGTGATGGAACGGCCGACCACGAGCGCGTTGATCTCGTGGGTGCCTTCGTAGGAATAGACGGCCTCGGCGTCCGCGTGGAAGCGGGCGACGTCGGTCGCAAGCGTGATCCCGTTGCCTCCGACCACTTCGCGGGCCAGGGCCACGGTCTCGCGCATGTGCAGTGAGATCCACATCTTGGCGAGCGCGGAATCCTCGTCCCGGTACTCGCCGCGGTCCTGCTTCTCGGCGAGATCGGACACCATCGAGAGGCTCGCCGTGACGTTGCCCAGCATGCGCGCAAGCTTTTCCTGCACGAGCTGGAAGCTGCCCAGCGACTTGCCGAACTGTTCGCGGGAACACACGTAACGCAGCGCGGCCTCGTACGCTCCGGCCTGAATGCCGGTGGCGATCCACGCGACGTCCGAGCGCATGACGCGCAGCATGGCCGCAACGTCCTTGAACGAGTTGCAGTTCTGCAGTCGCTGCGCCTCGGGAACGCGCACGTTCTCGAGCGAGATGTCCGCGTTCTGCATCATGCGCAGGGCGGTTTTGCCGTAGATCTTCTCGAGCGTTACGCCGGGCGCCTCGCGGTCCACGAGGAACGCCTTGACCTGGCCGTCGGCCACGTCGCGGGCGAACACGGCCAGGTAATCGGCGGTGAATGCACCACCGATCCAGCGCTTGGCACCGTTGATGACCCACTCATCGCCCTGGCGCTCGGCCGTCGCGGCCAGGCCGCCGGCGATGTCCGAACCGTGGTCCGGTTCGGTCAGGCAGAACACACCGGTGGTCTCGAACGAGGTGATCTTGGGGTCCAGTTCGGCGAACTGTTCCGGGGACGCACCCACGCGGCACGAGGTGCGGAACAAGCCCGCCTGCGCCGTGTAGAACGTGGCCATCGACGCATCCGTGCGGGCCAGTTCGAAGATCCGGAACCCGTGGTACAGCGAGCGCGGCTCACCGTCGATCTCCTCCGGGGTCATCAGGTTCAGCCCGTGCAGGGACGGCGCGATCTGGTACGGGAACTCGCCCTTCTCCCAGTACTCGGCCACCAGCGGCTTGATCTCGTTCTCGAGCACCGTCCGCAAGCGCAGGATGGGTGCGCGCTCGTCCTCGGTCAGCCGGTCGGCAATGCCGTACGGGTCGCAGTCCGGGTACAGCTCGCTCGTGCCCGCTCCACCTTCTGCGCCTGGGCCGCCTTCTCGGCGGCGTACTTCTTGGCCGCGACGACGACGCCGCCCTCGCTGGGTTCGTAGGCCCCCTCGAGTTCCCCGAGGCCGAAGAGCCGCAGGGCGTTGCCCTTGAGGATCTTGGGCTTGACCTCGTCCTTGAAGCACTGCTGCTCGAAAGCACCCAGCCACTTCTGAGGTGTGATCAGCGGGTAGTCGGTGCCGAAGAGCACCTTGTCCTGAAGCATCGAGTTGGAGGCACGCACCAGTGACTCCGGGAAGTACTTGGGCGACCAGCCGGACAGGTCGATCCACACGTTCGCCTTGTGCGTGGCGATCGAGTTGGCCTCTTCCTGCCACGGCACCGAGGGGTGGGCCATGATGACCTGCAGGTTCGGGAAGTCAGCGGCCACCGAGTCCAACAGCAACGGGTTGGAATAGCCCAGCTTGATGCCGTAACCCCCCGGAAGGCCCGCGCCCATGCCGTTCTGACCGGTGTGGAACAGGGCGGGGACACCCAGTTCCTGGATGGCCTCGTAGATCGGGTAGTACTTCTCGTCCGAGGGGTCGAAGCCCTGCAGCGACGGGTGGAACTTGAAGCCCTTGACCCCGAATTCCTCGACCAGCTGCTTGGCACGCTCCACGGCCTGGGGAACCTGGAGCGGGTCCACGGAACCGAAGGGAATCAGCACGTCGTTGTTGCGCGCCGCGCCTTCCGCGATCTCCTCGATCGAGTTCGGCTCGTGGCCCAGGGCGGTGGTGGCGTCCACGGTGAACACGACCGCGGCCAGGTTCCACTCGCGGTAGCGCTCGGCAATGGTGTCCAGCGACGGGGAGCGGTCCTCCGCCTTGAAGTACTTGGCGGACGCCTCCGTCAGGGCCTGCGGCAAGGACGCGTGGCCGTGGTCCGAGCACTCGATGTGCACGTGCATGTCAATGCCGTCGCGCTGGGCGAGCTCTGCACCGAATTCATAAGGCATGGTGATTTCCCTTCAGTTCTACCGGTTCGGAACGTTGATCAGCCCTGTGCGGGCTGGAGTTCCTCGGGCAGCGGGGGCATCTTCTCGCCGCAGGTCTGCAACTTGCCCTCGAACAGGCTGTGAGCCTGCTCGGCCAGGGCATCGTAGTTCCAGCCGCCTTCGCGGTACTCGGTGACCAGGGGCGTGGGGTGGCTGAAGAGTTGGAGGCGATCGCCACCGGCGCCGATGGCCTGGCCGGTGACGTCAGCGGCGTCGTCGGAAGCCAACCACGTGATCAAGCCTGCAACGTCAGCGGCGGTGCCGAAGCCCAGGTCGTGACGGAAGAAGGAGGGCATAGCCTCGCCGCGCTCATCGGCCTCGACGGCCTTTTGGAAGAAGGGGACGGTCTTGGTCATGGCCGTGGCGGCCACGGGGATCACGGCGTTGGCGGTCACGCCGGCCTTCTTCATCTCGAGTGCGAAGGTGCGGATCATGCCCACGATGCCGGCCTTGGCGGCGGCGTAGTTGGTCTGGCCAAAGTTGCCGTACTGACCGGTGGGCGAGCCGATCGCAATGATGCGGCCGGCCACGCCGTTCTCCTTGAAGTAGCGGTAGGTCTCGCGCACGCAGGTGAAGGTGCCGCGCAGGTGGACCTTGATGACCAGGTCGAAGTCCTCATCGGTCATCTTCAACAGTGACTTGTCGCGCAGCACGCCGGCGTTGTTGACCAGGATGTCCAGGCGGCCGAAAGCCTCCACGGCCCCGTTGACCAGCGCGGTTGCGGCCTCGGTATCACCCACGGGGGCGACGACGGCCACGGCCTTGCCGCCTTCGGCCACGATGGATTCCACGGCGGCGTCTGCAGTGTCCTGGTTGACGTCATTGATCACGACGGACGCGCCCTGGCGGGCGAGTTCCTGCGCGTAGGCCAGGCCCAAGCCTTGGCCGGAGCCGGTAACGATGGCGACCTTGCCAGCGAGAGGTGTCTGAGTCATGTCTGCTCCCAAGTAAGTGATGCGGTTCACGATGTGCTGAAACCATGGCATCGCATTTCGTTGAGATTGTCAATGATTAAGATTCTCCATGACATGGTGATTTCCGGTTACGATGGAGCCATGCCGCACACACTGAGAGAATCCGACCTATCGCAAGAGCCCGTGTTTCTCATGGCGCGCGCCAGTTCGCTGGGCTCCGCCACGGCAAACCGTGCCCTGGCCGACCTGGGGCTGAAGGTACGCCACTACTCGGTGTTGTCCCTGGTGTGCGGCAAGAAGAACCCCACGCAGCGTGAGCTGAGCTACCACTTGGTGCTGGACCCCAGTCAGATCGTGCTGATCGTGGACGCGCTGGAAAAGAGGGGGCTGGTGCAGCGCCAGACTGATCCCAACGACCGTCGCTCCAAGATCATCGTGCCGACCACCGAGGGCCAGAAGCTCTACAAAAAGGCCAAGGTCGCCGTGGAGTCTTCCTCGGACCGGACGCTCTCAAACCTCTCCGACGAGGAGCGCGCCAACCTGTTAGCCATGCTGCGGAAGATCTCGCTGGACTGACCCTCCTCAGAACCAACCGTTGCGCGGCTCCAGCGTCCATCCGCCGTCCGCGTGCACCATCAGGATCTGGTCGCTGGAACCCGCCGTGACGTCCAACTCGACGGGGCCGGTTCCGTACTCGAACTGATGCCATGAGCTCAGGTCGTCCGCGTCGTAGACCTCGACTCGCGGCACACCCTCCTCGGACGTGAAGCGGTAATCCTGTTCATCACCGGCCGGAACCGCGAAGACTCCGGGTCCACTGCCGGTCACTTCGGCTCCCCGCTCCACGCGGGGGACCTCAGAGACCGGGAACCCTTGCACCTTCCACTGGGTATCGCCATTGCCCTGGGGGTAGATCACCGTGGTCTTGGGCTCATCCGGATCCGCGTCGATGAGCCACATGCCCGTTTGGCCGTCACTGACGGAGCCCATGTGCTCGGTCATCTCCCCACTCTTGCTCTCGTGGGCGTTGAGGAAAACCCCGCCACTTTCGCGGTCACTCGTCACGGACCACGTGATCAGGAGCGGCCCGTCATGATCCGGAACCTCGATCGCGATCTCGTCACTTTCCTCCAGGACCGTCTCCGTGAACTCGCCTTCCTTGCTGAACAAGGGGTCCCCGGTCGGCGCTTGCAAACTTCCGCCCTGGGCCACAGGACGCTCGGGTTCCGTGGTCTCCCCGCGGGTCGGGGCGCTCGACGCTGCGGCCGACGGCGACGTCGTCGGCTCGCGTTCCTGAGTTGGTTGGGCGACCGCCGTAGTGGGAGGCGGCGCGGGCGGATCTTCTTCACCACCGCCGAATAGTGTGGGAACCGTTCTGGTGATTGCCCAGAGCAGGGCGCCCAGCACGAGCAGGCCGATGAGTGCGGCAATGCCGATCAACAGGATGGCCGTTTTGACCGAGGTTCCTTCTCGAGGCTTGGCCGAACCGTACGCCGGGGCATACTCCTGCGGCCCTTCAGCGCGTGAACCGTCCTCGGAGGGCTCGTGAGGGCCCGATGGGCCCGTTGGGGGTGTGTAGGGCGAGCTCATGAGAACCTCCGGGGGATCGGTACTGTCATGTTGCCATGCCCACTAACCGTTTGCGCATAGGCTGGCAGTACCGCCACTTGGACAGCACGCTGACCATGGGCGTTACCCCGTGACCGACCGACCCCCTGAGGTATTTGCGCCATGCGCCGACTCTCCACCGCCATCGCCACCGCCGCCTGCGCCGCCCTCTTGCTAACAGGGTGTGGTGACGCCGCCACCGAAACCCCCGATCAGGCAGCGGCCACTCAGAGCGGCTCCGGAGCGTCGTCGGCGCCCGAGGCAACGCCGTCGCCCACGGAACCGCCCGAACTGATCGGCGGCGGAACCGAACTCTTCCCGGACCGGCGCTTCGTCGCGCTCTACGGTCATCCGGGCACCCCCGGATTGGGCGTCCTGGGTGAGCAGGGACCGGAAGAATCGGCTCAACGCGCCATCGAGCTGGCCAAGCAATACCAGCCGTACAGCGAGGAAAAAGTGATCCCGTCGTTCGAGATCATCGTGACCTCAGCATCTTCTGATCCCGGTCCTGACGGCAATTACTCCAATGAAGTCCCCGTGGACCACTTCATCCCCTACATCGAGGCCGCTGAGAAGAACGGCGTGTACGTGGTGCTGGACCTGCAGCCAGGTCAGAGTGACTTCTTGAGTCAGGCCAAGCAGTACGAGGAGCTCCTCAAGCGCCCCAACGTTGGTCTGGCCCTGGATCCCGAGTGGCGCTTGGCTCCCGGACAGGTGCACCTGCAGCAGATCGGCTCGGTCTCCGCAGAAGAGATCAACGAGACCACAGAGTGGTTGGCCGAGCTCACTGCCGAGAACAACCTGCCCCAGAAGGCCGTGATCCTGCACCAGTTCTCCATGGCCATGATTCAGAACCGCGAGAACATCAAGACCGACCACCCCGAGCTGGAAATCATTCTCCACGCTGACGGTCACGGCACTCCGGAAATGAAAAAGGAAACCTGGGGCGTACTGCAGCAGGGCCTGCCCGAGGGGATCCACATGGCGTGGAAGAACTTCTACGACGAGGACACCCCCACGTTCACCCCGGAGCAGACGTACAACCTAGAACCCAAGCCGTGGTTTGTGTCTTACCAGTAACCACCCCTGACCTGGGTTGATGGCCCGAACAGGCGGGGTGGGCGCACGCTCTGGGCGAAATACCAGGCTCCCCCTCTTCCCCTCCCAGGGAAGTCCGTTTACATTATGGATACCTGTTCGTTCTACGAGAGGAAGTGCCTATGGGAATCGGCGATAAAATCAGTAATGCTGCGGAGAAAGCGTCCGGATCCGCCAAGGAAAAGCTTGGTGATGCCACGGAAAACCGCGATATGCAGGCTGAAGGTGCATCCCAGAAGGCTTCTGGTGGCGCCAAGCAGTCCGTGGAAAACGTCAAAGACGCCGGCAAGAACCTGAAGGACGGACTCAACTAGGTTCCGCACCACGCAATTTTTTGACCGTAAGGCCCTCGCCATTGGCGGGGGCCTTACGCATGGGTGAAACCCCTAACGCAGCACCAAACGCACCGGTACGGTGTGGAACCCTCCGGCGGGGTGCTCGGCACGAACCGACTTGCCCGCGGATTCGATTCGCTCGGTCAGTTCGAAGATCTGCTCCAAAAGCACTTTCAATTCCAGCCGCGCCATGGGAGCCCCGGGGCACACGTGAATACCTGCCCCGTACACGAGGTTCTGTTCAGGGTCTCGATCTAGGCGGAAATCATCAGGATCGCTGAACACAGTGTCATCGCGGTTGGCTGAGCTCCACATCAGGGTGATCTTGGATCCCGCGGGAATCTTCCGACCGGACAGTTCCACATCTTCGGTGGTCACGCGTCGGTTAGTCACGAACGGGTCCTCAATGCGCTGGATCTCATCCGTGGCGGCCACAATCTGCTCCGGGTTCTCCCGTAACTGGCGCTGCACGTCCTGATGCTCGGCCAAGTACCCCAGCACGATCCCCACCGCACCCGCGATGGTGGACAGCTCACCCACCGTCCAATTGCGCACAATGCTTACAATCTCATCCTCGGTGAACTTACGGTCGTACACCGTTTCATGCAGCAGCCGCGAGGTGTTGTCCCGGTCCGCCGGGGAGTCTCGACGATCGTCGAGCAACTGCCGGATGTAACCGTCGAATTCGAGCGCCACCTCGGACGTACGTGAACGATCCCGCGAGGTCGTCGCTTCGTGATTCCTGCGCACCCATCTCTCCAACTCCGGTTCCAGCTCGCGTGGCCAACCCATGAAGGCCGACTGGCAGCGCAGGGCGAACGGGTTGGCCAGTTCTGACATGACTTCTACGGTCACGGATTTTTCGGCGCCCGGCGTCACTGCCTCACCTCGCGCACCCGAGGCGACCGGGGCAGCGTCGTCAGTCAGTTCCTGCAAAAGCTGCGCTGTGAGCGCTTGGAGGGCGGGTTCGAATTCGGCCATTTTCTCCGGCGTGAAATAGCGGTCGACCACCTCGCGAAAGATCGTGTGCTCCGGACGGTCCATGCCGTTGGGAACGGCCACGTGCCGTGAGACCGCGCTGGAAAACGTCTCAGGATCGCAGAGGGCGCGCATGACGTCCTCGTGCCGGAACAGAGACCAGTTCAAGGCGTCAGAATGAGCTACGGGACATTTCCCTCGCATGCGGTCGTACGCCGTAGTTTGATTCGCGCGCACACTCGGGTCGCTCGGGTCCCAGTCCTGTGCCTGCTGTGTTTCAGCCAACGAAGGTCCTCCTCAGAGTCGCAGTGTCCACACTCATTATTAGCCTGCAAGATGCATATTTTTAGGGGCCTGAACAGTCTCGTTGTTCACATTTTCATCAGCCGTCACCCATATGCTGAACATGGAAAACCGCATCCAAGGAGGCAACCCCCATGATCTTTATCGTTGTGAAATTCGATGTGAAGCCCGAGCACGCGGACAACTGGCCCCAGCTGGTCGACGAGTTCACGCAGGCTACCCGCGCCGAGGCCGGCAACAAGTGGTTCGACTGGTCCCGCAGCGTGGATAATCCCAACGAGTACGTGCTCGTGGAGGCCTTCAACGATGACGCCGCTGAGGCGCACGTGAAGTCCGATCACTTCACCAAGATGACCGAGGAATTCCCGCAGTACCTCAGCTCCACTCCCCGCATCATTTCCCGTCAGATCGACGGCGACGGCTGGGATGAAATGGGCGAGCTGAAGGTTCAGTGACCCACACCGGCGATCTGATCGGCCTGGACATCGGCGGCAGCACCACACGCGGGGTGTTGTTCCGCGATGGCCAGGCCGTTCGCCACGCCAAGGGGCCCAGCGCAAACGTTCAGAACGTCTCCGCCGATGCCGCCGCGGCCGCGTTGCGAGACGTGTTCGGCGAGCTGGGGGCCGGGTCTTCCGCCCCAGTGGTTGCCGGCGCCGGTGGCGTGGACACCCCCGCCGACGCCGTTCGGCTCGAACACCTCATTCGCTCCGTTTCCGGGG
>JAKDKI010000065.1 GCA_030453435.1 Kocuria sp. | reverse complement strand
GGGATAAGCAGGTCCTGAAGCGACTGAGGTCCTACACGGACGCCGTGAACAGCCTCGAAGAGAGCTTCAAGGCACTCAGCGACGCTGAACTGCGCGCTGAAACCGATGCGTTCAAAGCCCGTATCGAAGACGGCGAATCCTTGGACCGTTTGCTTCCGGAGGCCTTTGCTGCTGTGCGTGAAGCGGCATCACGAACCCTGGGGCAGCGTCACTACGACGTTCAGCTCATGGGTGGTGCGGCACTGCACCTGGGCAACATTGCCGAGATGAAAACCGGTGAAGGCAAAACGCTGGTTGCTACCGCACCCGCCTATCTGAATGCCCTGAGCGGTAAGGGCGTACACGTGGTCACGGTCAACGACTACCTGGCCGAATATCAGGCGAACCTCATGGGTCGCGTGTTCCGCTTCCTGGGCCTGGAAACCGGCGTGATCCTCGCGGGTCAGGATCCGGCCACCCGGCGTGAGCAGTACGCCGCGGACATCACCTACGGCACCAATAACGAATTCGGGTTCGACTACCTGCGCGACAACATGGCCTGGAGTGCGGATGAACTGGTCCAGCGCGGCCACAACTACACCATCGTGGATGAGGTGGACTCGATCCTCATCGACGAGGCCCGTACCCCGCTCATCATTTCCGGCCCCGCCTCCGGGGAAGCCAATCGTTGGTACAAGGAATTCGCCAAGATGGTCACCAACCTCAAGGCGGACACCGATTACGAGGTGGACGAGAAGAAGCGCACCGTGGGTGTGCTCGAACCGGGTATCGAGAAAATCGAGGACTACCTGGGGATCGACAACCTGTACGAGTCTCAGAACACCCCTCTGATCGGTTTCCTGAACAACGCGATCAAGGCCAAGGAACTGTTCCACGCGAACAAGGACTACATCGTGGCCCAGGGCGAGGTGCGCATCGTGGATGAGCACACCGGCCGTGTGCTTGCCGGTCGCCGCTACAACGAGGGCATCCACCAAGCCATCGAGGCCAAGGAGGGTGTGGAGATCAAGGCCGAGAACCAGACCATGGCCACGATCACCCTGCAGAACTACTTTCGTCTCTACGACAAGCTTTCCGGCATGACCGGTACGGCCCAGACCGAGGCGGCGGAGTTCATGAACACCTACGAGATCGGTGTGGTGCCCATTCCGCCCAACAAGGGCATGGCCCGTATCGATCAGCGAGACTTGGTCTACAAGAACGAGGCCACCAAGTACGCGGCGGTCGTCCGTGACATCGAAGAACGCCACGCCACGGGGCAGCCCGTGCTCGTGGGTACGGCTTCCGTTGAGAAGTCCGAGTACCTGTCCAAGCTGCTGGCCAAGCGGGGTGTGCGCCACGAGGTTCTCAACGCCAAGAACCACGCACGTGAGGCTGCGATCGTTGCGCAGGCCGGACGTAAGGGTTCCGTGACCGTGGCCACCAATATGGCCGGTCGTGGTACCGACATCATGCTGGGCGGCAACGCCGAGTTCGATGCCGTCGAGGCCATGGAGCAGAAGGGCCTGGACCCGGAGCGCGATGCTGAGAAGTACGAGGCCGAATGGCCCGCAGTGCTCGAGCACTACGAGAAGTCCACCAAGGCCGAGCACGAGGAAGTCATTGAACTGGGTGGTTTGTACGTTCTCGGTACGGAACGTCACGAATCTCGCCGCATCGATGATCAGCTGCGTGGCCGTTCGGGCCGTCAGGGAGATCCGGGTGAATCCCGTTTCTACTTGTCGCTCGCCGACGATCTCATGCGTTTGTTCAACCCCGCGGTGGCCCAGCGCCTCATGGCGGTCGCTCCCGACGACGTTCCGGTCACCGGACGCATGATCACCTCAGGTATTGCCAACGCGCAGAACCAGGTGGAGGGCCGTAACGCCGAGCAGCGCAAGAACGTCCTCAAGTACGACGACGTGCTCAACCGGCAGCGCGAGGTGGTCTACCGTGACCGCCGTCGGATCCTCATGGGGGACGATATCGCTGAGCAGATCCAACAGTTCGTGGACGAGGTCATCACCACGGCGATCGAGGATCGCACCAGCGTGGGCCACTCCGAGGACTGGGACCTGGATGGGCTGTGGGAAGCGCTGCGCGAGCTGTACCCCATCACACTGACCCAGCAGGAAATCATTGACGAGGCCGGCGGCCGCCCGCGGCTGACCGCCGATTTCCTCACCGAGCAGATCCTCTCGGACGCCAAGCTCGTCTACCAGGAACGCGAGGACGAACTCGGTTCCGAGGCCATGCGCAACCTGGAACGGCGAGTGCTGCTGTCCGTGATCGGCCGCCGGTGGCCCGAACACCTCTACGAGATGGATTACCTCAAGGAGGGTATCGGATTGCGCGCAATGGCCCAGCGTGATCCGCTGGTCGAATACCAGCGCGAGGGCCACCAGATGTTCAAGGGCCTGATGGACACGATCCGCGAGGAAACCGTGGTCACCATGTACCACTTGGAAGTTCGTCGCCAGCGCACCGGTCAGGACGGCGGCGAGGTGGAGATGGCCCGACCGCAGCGTCCGGCTTTCCTGCAGTACTCCGCTCCCAACGAGGACGGTGAGCCAATGGCCCGCCTGGAGTCCAAGGACAACCACCAGGCACCGGTGGGCGAAGGTGCGCAAGCCGCAAAGGCTGCCGAAGGTACTGACACCCCGGAGAACAGTCCCGAGCCGACCGGCAACCGGGCTCGACGCCGCGCGGGCAAGGGCGGCAGCTCCAAGAAGGGCTCGCGCAAGTAGCTTCGGTTATTGAATCCGATGACTACGGGCGGCACACATGATGTGTGCCGCCCGAAGTCATGGTGGCTCGGTCCGCTAGGAGGGGCATTTAGGCCGGAATGGGCGCGAGGGGTGTGACTGGTGCTCAGCCAACTTCCAAGTGCACCACGCGCCACTGCCGATTGATCCGCTCGATCCTCAGCGCCACGGCCCGCGCTCGCTCCGATTCTTCGATGATCACCGCAGCTTCATAGCACTCCGGCGCGGGGGAGCAGACCCTAACCCTGCGCACTCGCGGGGCCTTGTGGACCTCAAAGAGTGAGGCCCGATCTCGATACTGTTCCTGAACCAGCCGGAGCATGGCAGCGCGTTGTTCGAAACGTTCCACGACATCCGAGGTGGTCCACCGGGCAAGCTGCGTGGCGGGGCGAGTGCCGCCCAGGATCTCGACGGCGGCCTGAGCGATACTTCGGGCCATGGCCGTTACGCGTTCCAGGTCATTCTTGTGTGTGAGGCCCGCTCGTGACCTGTCCGCCCGCCATGTATACCCGCCAGAAGGTGGCTGGGGCGCGGAAACTGATGTGGCAACACTCATGACGTGGCTCCTTCGACGGGCAATGCACTGGAGTGGACTTCTAGTAGGTGTGGTGGAACCCGCAGTTGGTCCCCGGGGCGGATCAAATGACCACATTTCTGGAGATCGTTGTGCTCCATCCACGTAGCCGTTTGAGCGGCAATCTGCGCTTGGTCTGCGTGCGGCCCTAAGAACTGGGCGGTCATGTCCCAGAGGGTGTCACCCCATACGACAGTCACGGTCGAGTCGGTCACGCGTTTCGGAGCGGGTAAGACTTCGGTTGTCTCGGCCCAGTCCTCAGGCACGGTGGCATCCGCAGACCCCGGGGGCGTGGCCGCATCAGGGGAGTCGGCAGCGGCCGAGTTCCAAGATTCAGTGGGCAGCGCCGGAAGCGCCGGAGCATTGTGCGGCCCGGATCGGTCAGGTCCGGACCGGTCCTGTTCGCTGTCGGTCTTCGGGGTAGCTTCGGGTGACTGCGCGGAAGCAGAATCCGACGGGCCTGTGACCGATGCTGCTGACTCTGTCTCGTCGAGCTGGCTGACGCTCGACTCGGAACCTGGCCAGAAAGGGTTGACGGGTTCTGTCGCCTGGGCCGCGGAGACGGTCACCAAGTGAATTCCGACAACGGCACCCACGGTGCGGGCGATGAGCCGCGGTGTGAGGTGTGTGGCGAACTTCTCCACACGGCGCCATCGCAGTCTGCGTGCAGTTGCAGCGCACGCGAGCATCAGCATGCCTCCGAACCACCAGGCAGCCAGCAGAACACCTGCCACGGCGGCCATGAGGGCCACGGCAAGATCCGCGTTCAAAACCGTGTGGCCACTGCGATATCGATCCAGGAGGACCAACCCCAGCGCCATGAGCACACCGGACAACAGCGGGATGATCAAGGTGGTGAGTGCGAACTCCAGGCGAGGCGCCGTGGCTTCACCCTCAGAATGCTGAGCTTGTTTCATCACTCTGGACCTCGAATCATGTCGTTTGATGCTGTTTGATGATGATTAGATCATTCAGTGCAAAGTGATGCGCGTCAACCATCCATGCGAGTTCATGGAAGTGCGGTGTCATATTCCGTTCTTGCAGGGCGTGATGTACTGAATCGACATGATGGCCACTGTTGTAGGTGGCTGGACCGGGATCACCAGGGGGAGATCGTGCGCTGGGAAGAACTCTTCGCGGATATGGAAGCGCAGTTGGCCCAGGCCGAGCAGCGCAGTGTGGAGCTTGAGGCCGCAGAGACTGCGAGGGCGGAGCTGTCCCGTCTCACATTGGCCGAGCGGCTCTCGGCCCACCGCAACCAGACGGTGCGATTACTCCCGGCCCACGGGGATGTTCTCGAAGGCGAGCTCACCGACATCGGTGCGGGGTGGGCAGTCATCCGGGAGCGGTATTTCCAGCACCTGGTCCCGCTGCATTCCGTGGTGTGGTGGGAGGGCCTTTACCGCCGCTTCGAGATGACCAACGAGCGGGCTGTCCTGCGGAAGCTGGGCATGGGGCATGTGCTCCGAGCGCTGGCGGCATCGAGAACGCACGTCCGGGTATTGCTTCTGGACCCGTCCTCCCGCGGCGATGTCGAGGGCACGCTGGACGCGGTGGGCCATGACTTCTTCGACTTGGCCCTGCACCCGAATGACCAGTTCCGACGCCGCCACGCGGTCAAAGCTGTGCGCACGGTGCCTTTTAGTTCAGTCGCGTTGATTTCTTCGCCAGACAGCGCCTGAGCGCAGCCCGAATCAGCCTATCGAGCCTTCGCGGACAGCCTGCTCGGTGCGCTCGTAGCCCTTTTGGATGTACTCCTCGAGCTTCTGGGTTTCCACGCGCCATTGGCCACGGCCACCCACCTGGATGGCGGGCAGCTCTCCCGAACGAACCATGGCGCGCGCCTGGGCCACGGAGATCGAGAGAATCTCGGAGACATCCGACAGCGTGAGGAAACGTTGCTGTGCCATGGATCGATTCGCCTCATTCCAGGAGCTTTGATGCGGTTTGATGACCTCCAGTGTCCCACGGATGACTGAGAAGCGGCAGGTTGTGCACAGAAACCTTTGGCGTTGATCGTGCTGGAGCACAAGATGTCCACATGTTTCGCAACCTGATTTCCCCCGGTGCGATTCACAGTGCACACTCATGAAAGATTCGGTGGGGGCCGAATCGACTCCGGGGGAAGGGAACATTCCATGTCCAGCGATTCGCAGCACGACACCACAACCGCACAGCGGTTCAAGAAACCTACGTGGCGAGACCCCCGGTTGGTGGTCGGATTACTGCTCGTGCTCACGTCCATTGCGGCCGTGGTCCTTCTCATCTCGGCGTTGAACCGCACTGAGCCCTACTACGTCGCCGCGCACGATCTTTCGGTGGGGCAACGTGTCACGAATGGAGACCTGGTTCCGGTAGATGTGAGGCTCCAGGACGCCTCACAGCACTACGTTTCGGCGGAAACCGACCTCCAGGAGGGCGACGTCCTGGTGCAGCGAGTCCCCAAGGGGCAACTCTTGCCCACCAAGGCAGTGGGTACGGCTGACGAACTGGACCGCAGTCCGGTGGGTATCGCCCTGGAGACCCCCTTGCCGGCTGAGGCCGCGGCCGGGTCGCGAGTGGATGTGTGGGTTGCTGATCAGAAGGCCTCAGGACGTGGGTATGAGAGCCCGCGCAAATTGGTCCCCGGTGCAGAAATCTCGAAGATCGACACCACAAACTCGGCACTGGGGAGTTCGACAGGTACCACGGTGCATGTCTTGGCCACGCCGGCCCAGGTCGAGCCGCTGGTCGATGCCCTGGGAAATAGTGCCAAGGTGACGCTCGTGCTCAACCCCACGGGTGGTGACTCATGAGTATCTCGGTGGTCACCCTGGGCACGGGTACGTGGCCGCTCGTCGATCAAATCGAGCGACAACACGGGTCCGTGACCGTGGTCCGCCGGTGCCTGGATCTTTCCGAACTGCTCGCGTGCGCCCACTCGGGCATGGCGCGGGTGGCGCTTCTGGCCGAAGGCGCGGAAGAACTGACGGCCAGTCTGTTGGAACAACTGTCCCTCAGCTCGGTTCGGGTGCTCGTGTTGGCCGGACACGATGAAACGCGTCTCACGGCCCTGGGCGTAACCATCGTGCCCGCGGGCGCCACAGGGGATGAGGTCATGGATCTCATCGAACAGGTGGCGGAATCGCCGGTGCCGTTGCCTTCGAACCGAGGACACTCCCACGCGGATGGACTCCCAGGAGCCGCCTCAGATTCGGTGAAAAGTGCGGCACCCACGCAGGAAAGCGACCCGCTGGAATCCGTTGCGAAGACTGACGCGTCGGACCGGTCTGGATCCCGTGATGCCGGCAGGATCATCACGGTGTGGGGTCCCATGGGAGCGCCGGGGCGAACGATCACGGCACTGAACGTCGCAGCGGAACTCGCGTTGACCGGTTCCCGAGTTCTCCTGGTCGATGCGGACACTTATGCCGCAGCAATCGCTGCGAGCTTGGGGATGCTTGAGGAAGCGGCGGGATTGGCTCAAGCATGCCGACTTGCCGACCAGGGCAAGCTGGATGCTGAAGGTCTGCAACGCTGCGCCACGCGGGTGTCGGTGGCGGGGAGCACGCTGGACGTCCTGACGGGCCTCACACGACATGATCGTTGGCCCGAGGTTCGGGCCGCCGCACTGGAAACGGTTCTGGTGCAGGCACGGAACGCCTACCAAGCGGTGGTGGTCGATACGTCCTTCAGCCTCGAATCTGACGAGGAGATCAGCTTGGACATGATCGCCCCGCGGCGGAATGCGGCCACGCTGAGCGCATGCGCGATGGCCGACACTCTGGTCGTTCTGGGGTCGGCTGACGCACTGGGAATCCCACGATTAGTCAAGACACTCCCGGACCTCGCCGAGGTAGCGCCCACCGCGCGCCTGCTCGTGGTGATCAACAAACTCCGGAAGGCCTCGGTGGGGCGTTCGGGAGCGGAATCGGTTGCTGAAGCCTGGGCCCGCTTCTCGCCCGGCCACGGTATCGACGCGACCTTTGACTGGGATCCGGGCGCGTGCGACGAGGCCCTGTTGGCCGGCGCGGTTTTGGCCGAGTCTGCCGCAAAGAGTGGCTTACGGGAGCAGATCGCGCAACTGGCAGCACGCGCGCTCAGGCCCGAGAGCGACGTCGTGGAGGGGCCCTCGTCGGCCGGAAAGGCACCGGGGACTAGGCTGGGGCAACGAATGGGCGCGTGGTTGCGCCGTTGATTTTCCTCTGAGAGTGAGTGACCCGCCGTGGCGTTTACGGACCCCCTCCGTTCGATTGATGATTTTGATGCGGGCGATGCCGAATGGCTGCACCTGTTGGTGGGGGATTGGCAGCTCGTGGCGGACCTCGGTTTTGCGGATCTGCTGCTGAGCTTTCCAACCCGGGTCATCTCAGCGGAGGACAATCCCACGGGATCCGCCATTCCGGCCCCGGACAGCGACTTCACGGTGTTGGCGCACGCACGCCCCACCACCGGACCCACGGCCTTCCACAAAGACATGGTGGGGGAGACCATCCCCGCGTCCGACGCCGCCCCCTTGCGTTCCTCGTGGGTCGACCAGCGCATCGAACGCTTCAAACTCACCGCGAGTGAGACGCAGCCGGTGAACTCGATCTTGGTGGTTCCGTTGGTGCGCAATCAACGCACCATCGCAGTGGTCAGTATGACTCTGGACCCTCATTTCGGTCGCCCGGTATCCCAAATGGAAACCATGTACCGGGAAACGGCCCAGGACCTGTTACGCATGGCCAACGAGGGAACGTGGCCGGATTTCGCGGTGCGCAGTGATTCGCGGCGGGGCGCACCCCGTGTGGGTGACGGCATGATGCGCTTGGACGCCCAGGGTCGCGTGGCGTTCTGTTCTCCGAACGGGCTGTCCACCTTCCGCAGGCTGGGGCACGAGGGCGATGTGACCGGTGAGAATCTGGTCTCCATCGCGCGAGGGCTCGATGTCCGTGGCAATGGGGTGGACGAGACGATCGCGCCCGTGCTCGCCGGGACCATGCCGTGGCGCGGTGAGCTTGAGGCCGGGAACGTGTCCGTGACCCTCCGCGCCATTCCCCTCCGCCAGGGGCCTTCGCGAACCGGGGCGCTCCTGCTGTGCCGGGATGTGACCGAACTCCGGCGTCGAGACCTGCAGCTGGTCTCCAAAGATGCCACCATCCGCGAAATTCATCACAGGGTGAAGAACAACTTGCAGACCGTTTCGGCACTGCTGCGGCTGCAATCGCGACGCATGACCTCGGACGAGGCGAAGCATGGATTGCAACAGGCCATGCGGCGGGTGAGTTCCATTGCCCGTGTCCATGAATCGCTGTCCCATGACATCTCGGAGGGCGTCGATTTCGACGAGCTGATCAGGCACCAGGTCAAACTCGCGGTGGAGACGGCTTCATCCACCCAATCGGTACGCACCGAAGTGCACGGCCGATTCGGCATGCTGCCCTCCAAATGCGCCACGTCCATGGCGCTGGTCATCAACGAGGTCGCGGCCAATGCCGTACAGCACGGACTCAAGGACCGGGACGGAACCGTGTCCATGGTGGTGGATCGACTACCGGACATCGTCAACGACGCCGGAGACGTACGCCGCGTCGTCGAAGTGACAGTCAGCGATGATGGTTGGGGCATGGGGGACACCGTGATCGAAGAATCGGGTGCCAGCGCCTTCCGACAAGCAGGGGAGGGCGAAGGGCTGGGCATGCAGATCGTCCGCACGCTCGTGGCCAGTGAGCTCGACGGCAAGATCCGCTGGCAACCTCGCGAGGGCGGTGGCACCAGCGTGGTGATTCAAGCTCAGTTCGCGGCCTGAATCGGCGGACCAGTGCGCGGCGAGCAAGGTGCTCAGCAAACAGCGGCCCGGCCCGTGGATCACATGACCCGGCTATGACGAAGCCCTCGCGACAAGAACTGTCGCGAGGGCTTCATCACTAATCTTGGGCTACGAGCCTCAGGAAGCGCGGCGTGCACGAGCGGCGCGGCGCTTGAGGGCGCGGCGCTCATCTTCACTCATACCGCCCCACACTCCGGCGTCCTGGCCGGATTCGAGGGCCCACTGCAGGCAGGTGTCCATGACCTCGCACGTGCGGCACAC
>JAKDKI010000368.1 GCA_030453435.1 Kocuria sp. | reverse complement strand
CATCACACAACACCCCTGTCACTAGAAGCGTTGCAACCACCCTCTGAACCCGCGGAGGATCCCCGGTCGTACTGTCGATCAGGGTGCAGATGCGCGAGGATTTGGGGCGGGCTGTCGATCACTGTGCACTCGGTCGAGGGTTTCCACGCCATGCGCCCGATGTGAACCCGGTTGTGGGCCTGCGGGCATGAAAAACGCCCGTTACCCCTGTTTGACTAGGGGTAACGGGCGATTTCGATTGGCGGTGACGGAGGGATTTGAACCCTCGTTGGCTTTAACACCAAACATCATTTCGAGTGATGCACCTTCGGCCGCTCGGACACGTCACCAGCTCGAAGTACTTTACCGTCAGGTTCCACCCGGAACCAAACTGTGCCAGCCGTGACTACTTGCGGTGGGCCTCGAAGAACTCCCGCAGCAGCCCGGCGCACTCGGCTTCACGGACCCCACCGGTGACCTCGACCCAGTGATTCAGGCGAGGTTCGCGGACCACGTCGAACACCGATCCGCAGGCGCCAGCCTTTGGATCCCAAGCTCCGAGAACTAGCCGCGGTACACGAGACAGCACGATGGCCCCGGCACACATGGCGCACGGTTCCAGGGTGACCACCAGGGTGCAGTCCTGGAGCCGCCACGATCCGGTGCGGGCTGCGGCGTCGCGGAGTGCCAGGACCTCCGCATGCGCGGTGGGGTCGCCGCACGCTTCGCGACGGTTATAGCCACGCCCGACGACGTCGCCCTGGGAGTTGACGACCACCGCACCGATCGGGACGTCCCCGCTCGCCACGGTCTGCTGTGCTTCTAATAAAGCCAGGTCCATCCAGCGTTCGTGCTGGATGGACCTGGCAGTGGGCGGTAACGCCATGTGTGACTTACCGGCGGCTGTTCTGCGCGAAGTACGCGGAGTTGGGAGCCTTGAACGCGGTCACGATCCACATGATGTTCACGACGACCGCGATGATCGAGATCACGATCAATACGATGCCCAGCCCGCCGTACATGAGCGCGCCGAAGATCCCGAACAGGTAGGACAGGATCGACAGAGCGGCGAAGACAGTACCCAGGATGCGAGCCCAGTTCTTGCCCTTGGCCAAGCCGCGGTAGACCAGGAAGTAGAGCAGCAGTCCGATGACCAGACCAATAATCGTGCTTCCGACCCCACCGCTACTAGCAAATGCCTCTGCTTGTTCACTGCTCAGACCCTGCTCGCGGTAGAAAGCAGCAAGATCAGTGACGGAATTAGCGATGAGGCTGACGACTGACCACAGGATGTACAGCGCCGCGGACAACAGCGTCAGCTTGAGCAGCTTATCGAGCAGACCCGGGCGCTCCACCATGCCGGTGTACTGGTTCGGGTTGTACTCGGACGTACCGTATTTGCCGCCCTGCTGGCCGTAGCCGTGCTGAGGCGCACCCTGCGGATCCTGGCCGGGGCCCGGCTGGCCAACAGGGTTGGGCTGGCCGGGATTCGGCTGACCGGCGCCGGGCTGGTTGCCGTAGTCGGGGTTTCGGGGTTCATTGGGAGTCGTGCTCATGGGGAAGGTCCCTTCTTCTCAGTGGTGCGAGTGGTGAAAGTGAATTACTCGTAGCGCAGTGCATTGATGGGATCCTGCCGTGCTGCGCGCATGGCGGGAATGGTGCCGGCCAGGAACGCGATGACCATCACGGACAAGATGATCAGTGCAGTCTGGATCGGGTCGAACAGGAACAGGCTCAAGCCCGGTAGGCCTTCCAACAGCCCGTTGGACAGTACGGAACTGATGATCGATCCGGTGGCCACGCCCACGGCGGCGCCGATGGCGGAACCGAGGAAGCCGATGAAGATGGCCTCGAGAGAGAACAGGCTGAAGACCTTGCCGCCGCTCATACCCAGGGCCTTCATCAGGCCGATCTCACGGGTGCGCTCCTGCACGGACATCAACAGCGTGTTCACGATGCCGAAGCCCGCTGCGAGCAGGGCGATGATCGCGAAGGAGTTCAAGATCCAGACGATGCCGTTGATGACCGCGCGGAACATGCCGAGCTGGTCCTCCACGGTCATACCCAACATGTTCTCGTCCGCGAGCTGGGACTTGATCTGACCGGCGTCGTCGATGTTCTCGATGTTGGCCACGGCCATGAAGTAGCTGTCCGGAACGTCGCGCTGAGACCCGGAGGTCTGGTAGTCGTAGAGCTTCTCGTTGAGGCTCGAGGAAGGCATCGGAGTCAGTGAGGCCCCGGCCAGGGACGCCTGAGAAACACCGGAAATGGTGACCTCGAAGTCCTTGTCGTCACCGGCCATGTTGGTCATCGCGATCGTCACGGTCTTGCCCACGGCATCCTCGTTGGAGGAGAAGCCCAGATCCTCGACCCAGGAGGCCGGGACGATCATCTCGTCCTTTTCGCGGGTGGGAATCTCGCCGGACTCGAGTTCGACGCCTTCGGCGTCCGAAGGCATGCCCAGCTGCAACTGGAACTGATCACCGTCAGGCGATTCCAGGTACGTGGGGGTGACCATGTACATGGGGTCCACGGACTCGACACCGTCGATGTTTTCGATGGTCTCGATGTCTTTGTTGCTCAAGCCGCTCATGGACCCGAATCCGGTGGACACGTTGGAATCCTCGGGGTCGTACTCCCGGGGCCCGTCGTCCTGGGGTTCGGTCTGATCCGCGACCTTCTGGACGTAAATGGAATTCTGATCGCCGAAACCGGCAACGGTCTTGTCGATGTAGTCGTTCACGCCGGTGCCCACACCCGAGGTGAGGGTCAGGGTGAACGCACCGATGAAGATGGCGATGACGGTCAGAATGGTTCGTGCTT
>JAKDKI010000367.1 GCA_030453435.1 Kocuria sp. | reverse complement strand
TGGTGCCCCCAGTGGGACTCGAACCCACACTGCGCGGATTTTAAGTCCGCTGCCTCTGCCAATTGGGCTATGGGGGCCAGTGCAAAAGCTACCGGTTCACCACCCGTGAAGGGAGCTGAACCGGTAGCTTCGCGAGTAACCGTAGATTACAGCCTTGCCTTGGCCTTATCCACTTCGTCACCTGCGGCGATCTTGAACGAACGGCGCGGGTCACGCACGTGGCGCATGCCGGTGGTGTCGCGGCCGAAGAGCAAGTTGATGCCCCATTCGCTGAAGATGCGGACCTTGCGCTCGAGAGTCGGGATCGCGTAGCCGTGGTACAGACGGTGCGCGGCCCAAGCGGGCAGACCGCCGAAGTCCACACCGCGGATGGTGGCCGCGCCCTTGTACAGACCCAGACCCGCCACGGCACCGAGGTTCTCGTGGTAGTAGTCCTCGAGCGGCTTACCCTCGCGGGAAGCCATGATGTTCTTGGCCATGGTCTTGGCCTGGCGAACGGCGTGCTGAGCGTTGGGCACGCAGAAGCCACCGGGACCGGCACCGGTGAGGTCCGGAACGGCAGCGATGTCGCCAGCGGCCCAGGCGCCCTCGATGGGGCCGTCGTCGCCGGTCACGCGCAGATCCGCACCGGCACGCAAGCGGCCGCGCTCATCCACGGGAAGGTCACTGTTCTTGACGAACGGCGAAGCCTGCACACCAGCGGTCCACACCAGGGTGTCGGTGTACATTTCGCCCGCCGGGGACTTGTCCTTCATGTTGATCAGCTTGACCAGCTGATCCTTGGCCGAATCCAGGGACGTGTTCAACAGAACTTCGATGCCGCGAGAGCGCATCTCGGCCACGACCTTCTCGGCACGCTCCTCGGTGACCTCAGGCATGATGCGGCCCATGGCCTCCACCAGCACGAAGCGCAGATCGGACACCTTGAGGCGGTCATTGCGTTCGACGGCGGTGCGCGCCATGTCCTCGATCTCGCCAATGGCCTCGATACCGGCAAAGCCGCCACCGACCACCATGAACGTCAGGGCCTTGCGCTTCTCGGCGTCGTCATCGGTCAGCGATGCGATCTCGATGCGTTCCAGAACCCAGTTGCGCAGGGAAACGGCCTCTTCAATGGTCTTCAAACCAATGGCATTCTCCGCCAGGCCCTCGATGGGGAACGTACGAGTCATGGAGCCACCGGCAATGACGATCTCGTCATAGGGCAGGTCGAAGTTGGGTCCCTGATCGATGCCGCGGATGTTGACCTTGCGGTTGGCGTGGTCGATGCTCTCCACGCGGCCACCGATGAGTTCACAATCCTTGAGGTGCTGACGGTGCGGAACGATAGCGCTGCGTGCCTCGATGTTGCCGGCGGCAACCTCGGGCAGGAACGGCAAGTAGGTCATGTACGGGTTCGGATCAACAACCGTAACGACGCCACCCGATTCCTTGATGCGGGTTTGTAGCCGTTGTGCGAGCGTGAAACCAACGTATCCGCCGCCGACGATCAGAAGACGCGGACGGTCTTTAGCCAATTGATTGAAAGCCATGTCTGAAAGTCTACTCATCGTCGACCTAATTTCCGCTTTGAAAAGCGGGCGCAGGACTGCGCTGATCGTGAAATATTCTGCGTCAGCGGTTCATGGAACGGATATGCAGCACAGCGGCCACCGTCAGCCCCGCCACGACCAGGCCGAATCCCGCCAGGATCACCACGGGCAGTGCACCAGTTTCATTCAGCGGCGCCTGAGCCACCGGAGGGGTGGCTTCCTCGGTCACCTGTTCGGTGTCCGGGGTCTCTGTAGCTTCGGGCGACGACGCCGTGTCGCTGGCTTCCGGAGCCGCCGGCCGGTGCACACTCATCCAGTGCTTCATGCTGCCCAGTGGGTTCTCGTCCACGTCTGGGACGTCCTCCTCCACCGCGGCCTTCACATCCAGGATCCCGTGACCGTAGAACGGGTCCTGGCCTTCTTCGCCGGCATCGTGAGCGGTGCGGATCATTTGATTGGCGATCTGTGCGGCGCTCAGATCCGGGTTCTTGGCCTTGATCAGCGCCGCGGTACCGGAGACCAAGGGAACGGTTGCCGAGCTTCCGGACCATTCTGCGTAGCCGTCACCGGGCATGGCGCCGACCATGTCCTCACTGGGCCCGGCTACCGCGATGGAAATGCCCTGTGACGAAGAATCCCAGCTCGCCTGGCCGGCTCGGTTCACACCCCCGACGGTGAGCACACCCGGGATGGTCGCCGGGGCGCCCACTTGGTTGAGCCCGGAGCCGCGGTTGCCAGAGGCCGCCACGACCAGCACGTCCTTTTCCTCCGCGTAGGCGAATGCTGAATCCCAGGACTGTGGCCATTCGGTGGAGTCGGATCCCACGGACATGTTGATCACGTCGGCACCGTTGTCCACGGCCCACCGGACGGCGTCCGGGATTTGTTCGTTGACGTCCTTGACGCCCGACTCTTCATTGCCGAGCCACAGGGACACCGGCAGGATCTCGGCTTCCGGAGCCACACCGATCACGCCGCTCTGCTTGCCGGGGCCGTCCGGGTTCTCCTCGCCGTGCCCGGTCCCGGCGGCCAAGGATGAGACGAGTGTGCCGTGTTCGGGTTCGGAGCCCAGACCGCGGTGCCCCTTGCCATCGCCCTTGCCGGAGACATCCGTGCCGTCCTTGACGGAGTCCCTCAAATCGTGGTGGTCTGCGTCCACGCCGGTGTCGATCACGGCGATTTTCACGCCCTTACCGGTGGATTCCCGCCATGCGTCCCGCACACCGTATTCATCGAGCCAGTACTCGCGGTCGCGGATGGAATCCACGGGCAC
>JAKDKI010000366.1 GCA_030453435.1 Kocuria sp. | reverse complement strand
CCACTCCCCCACACCCCGCGGGGGGCGCATCCTGACCCCCCCCCCCCCCCCCCCACTTCTGTCCCCGTCAAATTTTAAAGGCGCATCCCGCCGTCGCGCGGGCCCCGCATGAGGTCCTTGGGTCGCCCCACCACCGAACCGGCGTCAGGTTGGACCACCACGGTCTGTGCAGCAGCCCATTGCTCGACCGCGCCATTGTTATCGGTGCCTTCTTGCTCCGAATTCTCCGCCACGGTGTCACGCACGAGCAGGTCTGCCCTAGGATCCACGTTCCGCTTGAGCACCGCCAGCGCAATGGGGCCGGCCTCGTGATGTAACCGTGCGGAGGTCACGTGCCCGACCTTCTTGTCGTTGAGGAAGACTTCCGCTCCGGCTGCCGGCAGCGTGTGCTGGGAACCGTCCAGGTCCAGGAAGGTGAGTCGGCGCGGCGGGTGCCCCAGATTGTGCACGCGGGCCACGGTTTCCTGACCCTTGTAGCAGCCCTTGGAGAGGTGCACCGCGGTGCGCATCCAGTCGAGTTCATGGGGAATCGTCTTGACGTCCGTCTCCGCACCCCAGCGCGGCCGCCACGCGGCAATGCGCAAAGCCTCAGCGGCCCAAGATCCCGCCGGCGTAAATCCTTGTTCGTCCAGAGCCGCCGCCGCGGAGTCCAGATCTGCCATGGGGATCACGTGCTCGAACCACGGACGCTCCAGGCCGGGATGTTCCGGTTCCATGCTGTAGGCGTAGCCGCCGGGAGAAATTTCGGGCCAGGGATCGCGCCAGACGGCCACGGGGGACGACGCCGCCCGTGCACCTTCCGATGCGGCCGACAGTTCCGAGCTCAGATCCTTGGTGGCCGCGATAATCGCCCACTGGTCGCTGACGTCCGCGACCTCGACACGCAGGGCGAAACGCATGGAGTCGAGCCACGCGGCCAGCCCGGGCGCTTCCTGCGATTCGGCGATGAGCCACGTGGTGGTTCCGTCATCCACGGCATGGGGAGCGAACTCGACCCTGCCCTGGATACTGAGGAACATTGTTTCGGTGCTCTGCCCGGGCTTGAGCCCCGTGAGCACCTGGGACGACAGCGTGGTGAGCCACGTGAGACGGTCTGCGCCGGTCACGGTGACCACGCCGCGCTGGGACTGATCCACGTATCCGGTGCCACGCGCCAATGCGCGCTGCTCGGGAACGGGATCGCCGTAGTGGCCTGCCACCCCCTCGTCCAGGCCTTCTGCTTCTACCGCGCCGGGGCGCGAGAGAAGAATGGATCGGTACGAGGATTCAGCGGAAGTCACTGTTGCGAATCAACCTTTTTCAGTTCAGCGGAGGCGTGCGTGGCCAGTTCCTGACCGTTGGCGGCCATGTCCCAGGCCCACATGAGATTCCCATTGACCAGTCCGTAGAGCCTGGTTCCCGAGGCGTATTCCTTGGAACCCTGGGCACGCATCACGGCGTCGGTGGCCAAATCAACGCGAGGGCCCTTGATTTGACCCAGGTACAGTTCGGCGATTCCGCCGGGGTGCAGCATGGACACAGAAATGTCGAAGCCGCCATCCGCATTGCGGAGCGCCTCAACGTCCTCAGCGGTCTTCAGTACCGGAACGGGATCCGGAGGCAACATTCCAGGACCGAGGTCCCCCTCTTCACGGGGACGAGCCAGTTCCCAGAAGCCCTGTTCGTAAGTGGCTTCGCGTTGGGGTTCGCCCTCTTCATTGAGGAGCGTGGTCTGGGCCCGGTACACCACGTACGGCAGACCGTGCTGCTCGAACGTGACCCGCTGCCGGAACGCACGCTGTTCAGCGTCTCCGTAACCTACGAAGCCGTCGCCCTCCCAGGTTCCCAGAAGCCATGCGAACGGCACGAGCTCCGGCGTGAGATTGGTGGGGATCTCTACGGGCATGGATTTAGAGCTGGCCCTTGAAGAGGCCGGTGATGACCTTGATAGCAATACCGCCGATTGCGAGACCGGCCAGGACCAACAGGACGAGGAAGAAGATTTCGAGTGCAAGCATGGCTCTAAACTACCACGGAGCCCAACACCCGACCGGCAAAAAGTGCGGCCACACCAAGTAGCGCAACGGGTGTTACGCCCAGTGTCAGCAGCCCCCGCCGTTGGGGGGTGGCCGGGGCTGCGGAGATGATTCGCACACCCACCACGCCAATGATCAGAGCCAATGGGAGACCCACACCCGTCACGGTGATCCAGGTACCCAGTCCGTACAGTTCCTCCACATGCCCCAGGCCGATCCACCCCGAGGCACTGACCGCGGCCAGCACTCCTGTCACGGATGCCAAGGTGGACTCGAGGCGGCCCTGGGCGCCTTCACCGCGCACCAGTTCGGCCACGCACACGGCCATGAAAGCCACTCCCACCACCGCAGGCAACCAGATCAGTTGCTGGTCCGGAACAAAGGTCACGAGTGAGCAGGCGATCACACCGGCCGCCGCGATGATCACGTTGTGCCTACGCCGCGCGTTGATTCCCGTGGCCGCGGGCCATCCCACCGCGATCACCACGGCCATGGCCACGGATACGATCAATGGAAGCCAGCCACCCAACACACTGGCCACGAGCGCGAGAATCAGCGATAGGACGGCTGCGCCGATGATCCTTGCGTATCTCATGGGTGTCCTTCGCGCGCGGTCATAGGAAAAGCTTTCTCTCTTCACCCTATCCGCCCTTCCCCCGGTAAGCGGTTACCGCGCGGCCGGGAACCGGCGCCACGAACCACCGCGGCATCGAAAGTTCATGGACCTGCCGACTATTTAGAGGTTCCGCCGATAGGCGTGGAACGGCTGTGGCATGAGACAGGCACGAGGC
>JAKDKI010000365.1 GCA_030453435.1 Kocuria sp. | reverse complement strand
GCGGTCCTCGACTACGACCGCGTGGGCGAAGTGGCCACCATCAAGGAAATCATCGACCACGACCGCGTACTGACCGTGGGCCGCTCCGATGAGGAACGCGTCATGCTGCTCTCCGGGGCCCTGCGCCGTAATCGCCCCAAACCCGGTGACGCCGTGACCGTGGACCACCGCACCGGCTTCGCCCTGGAGCACGTGGAACGCACGGACGTGGAACAGCTGGTCCTGGAGGAGGTACCGGAGGTCAGCTACGCGGACATCGGCGGTCTGGGCGCCCAGATCGAAGCCATCCGCGATGCCGTGGAACTGCCCTACGTGCACCCGGACATGTACCGCGAACACGGACTGCGCCCGCCCAAGGGCATCCTGCTGTACGGCCCTCCCGGCAACGGCAAGACGCTGATCGCCAAGGCCGTGGCGCGCTCGCTGGCCGAACGCAGCGCTGCCAAGGCCGGACGGGAACGCGCCCTGGGGTACTTCCTGAACATCAAGGGTCCCGAGCTGCTGGACAAGTACGTGGGCGAAACCGAGCGCCAGATCCGCTCGATTTTCGCCAACGCCCGCGAACAAGCCGCCCGCGGTGTGCCCGTGGTCGTGTTCTTCGACGAGATGGACTCGCTGTTCCGTGTGCGCGGCTCGGGTCTGTCCTCGGACGTGGAAACCACCATCGTGCCGCAGCTGCTCACCGAGATCGACGGCGTGGAGAAGCTCGACAACGTGATCGTGATCGGCGCGACCAACCGCGAGGACATGATTGACCCCGCCGTGCTGCGCCCCGGCCGTTTGGACGTCAAGATTCGCATCGATCGTCCCGATCGCGACGGCGCTCGAGAGATCTTCAAGCTCTACGTCACCCCGGAATTGCCGTTGCGCGAGGCGGACGTCGCCGCGGCGGGTTCCCGCGAAGCTGCCGCCGATCAGCTCATCGACGCCGCGATCGCCCATATGTACGACCGCACCTCCGCCACGGAGTTCCTGACCATTACCTATCGAGGTGGTGGCCAGGAGACCCTGTACTTTGCCGATTACGCCTCCGGCGCGGTGATCCGCAACGTGGTGGATCGCGCCAAGAAGCAGGCCATCAAGACCTTGCTGACCACGGGGGAGCGCGGTCTCACGCGCGAGCACCTGGTGGACGCGGTGGATGAGGAATTCTACGAACAGCAGGATCTGCCCAACACCGCGGATTCCGAGGACTGGGCGCGTCTGACGGGTCGGCGGGCCAACACGATCCAGGACGTGCGGATGGCGTTGCACCGCGGCGCCTCCACCCCGGACGAGGGGGATCGTTCATGAGTGTCCGCAGGGTCATGGGTAGTGAGACCGAGTTCGGTGTCCTGGCCGTGGGGGAACCCCACGCCAACGCCACCGTGCTGTCCACTCGCGTGGTGACCGGTTACGCGTTGCGGGTTGCCCGCGAGCTGTCCCGGGAACACTCCAACGAGAACGGTGCGGGCGGCCGGACCCACGTGGGCACCGGCTGGGACTACGGCTCGGAGGCCCCGCTGTCCGACGCCCGCGGGTACACGATGAGCCGCGAACAGGCCCACCCGTCGCAGCTGACCGATGAAGCACCGGTACTCACCGCCGAGGAGATTGCTGCTGAAGCAATCACGGAATCCGCGATGTACACGGAGGACATGGACTGGCGGAAGGTCATCATGAACACCGTGATCCCCAACGGGGCGCGCGTGTACGTGGACCACTCCCACCCGGAATACTCCTCGCCGGAGGTCACCACCCCGCTGGACGCCCTTACGTGGGATGCCGCCGGCGATGTGGTGGCCGCCCGCGCCGTCGAGGATCTTGCTCGGGGAGCGGAGAAAACCGGGACCCCGGCCGTGAACCTGTACAAGAACAACACGGACAACAAGTCCGTGTCCTACGGCGCTCACGAGAACTACGTGGTGGACCGTGCAGTTCCATTCGATCGCATCACCGCTGCTCTGTTGCCGTTTTTCGCAACGCGCCAGATCATGTGCGGCGCGGGCCGAGTGGGGTTGGGCGTGGACGGCTCCGAACCGGGCTTCCAGCTGAGCCAGCGAGCGGACTTCTTCGAGCGCACCGTGGGCCTGGAAACCACGATTCACCGCCCCATCGTCAATACTCGCGACGAACCACACGCCGACGACACCAAATACCGACGACTGCACGTGATCATCGGGGACGCCAACCTGTCCCACACCGCAACGCTGCTGAAGTTCGGCACCACCTCATTGGTGCTGAACCTGATCGAACACGACTGCGTGCCCGCCCTTGATTTGGTGGACCCGGTGACGGCATTGCAGACGATCAGCCACGACCCAGCCGTCAGAGCCACCGTGGCCTTGCGCGACGGCCGCGAGCTGAGCGCCGTCGACATCCAGCGTGAGTACTACCGCGCGGCGCTGGAACTGGAACAGGAACTGGCCCCGGACGGACTGGATTCCGATACTCAGCAGGTGCTGGAGCTGTGGGACGAGGTACTGACCGACCTCGCAGAGGATCCGTCGCGGTTGGCCGACCGGCTCGACTGGGCCGCCAAATACGCACTGCTCAACGCCTACCGGCAGCGCGACGGCATGGCCTGGGACGACCCCCGGCTGATCGCGATCGACCTGCAGTACGCGGATGTTCGCCCCCAGAAGGGCCTGTACCACGGGCTGGCAGCGGCCGGGCGGATCCGCACACTGGTGGACGCGGCCACCATTGAACTCGCGGCGGACCAGCCGCCCGAGGACACCCGCGCGTGGTTCCGCGGAACCGCCGTGCGTCGCTACCCGTCCGCGATGGTGAGCGTGGGCTGGGACAGCGTGAACGTGGAATTCCCCGGGATCCG
>JAKDKI010000364.1 GCA_030453435.1 Kocuria sp. | reverse complement strand
CTGTACCGGCCCAAGAAGAACCGCCGGACCAACGCCGTGACCAACGAAGACGAAGAGGACGCCCTGTTGGACGCCCTCGAGTCCCGGCGACGGAGCTGAGCTAGGCCGCGGTCGAACCCTGGCCACTTTCGACCCCTCGGTCAACAAAAAGCCCTGGTCAGCGGGCCATCTCGCCGCTATCCCCAGAACCGGTCCCCCGCTTCCAACGCAGCCCTAGGCCAGCGAGATCAGGTCCTGGTACTCCTGGCTCCACAGGTCTTCGATGCCGTCCGGCAGCATGACCACGCGCTCGGGCTCAAGTGCTTCCACCGCGCCCTCATCGTGAGACACCAGAACAACGGCGCCCTCGTAGTTGTGCAGCGCGTTGAGGATCTCGCGGCGCGAGGCCGGGTCCAGGTTGTTAGTGGGCTCGTCGAGCAGCAGCACGTTCGCCGACGACGCCACCAGAGTTGCCAACGCCAGTCGCGTCTTCTCGCCACCGGAGAGCACGCCGGCGGGCTTGTCCACGTCGTCGCCCTGGAACAAGAACGAACCCAGAATGGTGCGCACCTGGGTGTCCTGGAGCTCCGGTGCCGCGGTCTTCATGTTTTCCAACACGGTGCGGCTGGTGTCCAGGGTGTCGTGCTCCTGGGCGAAGTAACCCAGCTTGAGGCCGTGGCCGGCAATGACCTCGCCGGTGTCCGGTTCGGCCTGGCCGGCCAGCATGCGCAGCAGCGTGGTCTTACCGGCACCGTTGAGTCCGAGGACCACCACGCGGGAACCGCGGTCGATGGCCAGGTCCACGTCCGTGAAGATCTCCAGCGAACCGTAGGACTTGGACAACCCCTCCGCGGTGAGCGGGGTCTTGCCGCAGTCGGCAGGCTTGGGGAACCGGATTGCAGCCACCTTGTCCTGCTGGCGCTCGCCTTCGAGCCCGGCCATGAGGCGCTCGGCGCGGCGAATCATCTGCTGAGCCGCCACGGCCTTGGTGGCCTTGGCGCGCATCTTATTGGCCTGGTCCATGAGGGCCCCGGCCTTCTTCTCCGCGTTCTGGCGTTCGCGCTTGCGGCGGGCCTCATCCTGCTCGCGCTGCTGCAGGTAGTTCTTCCACGACATGTTGTACACGTCGATCACGCAGCGGTTGGCGTCCAGGTACAGCACCTTGTTGACCACCATGTTCATGAGCTCCACGTCGTGGGAAATCATGAGCACGCCGCCCTGGTAGTTCTTGAGGAAGTCGCGCAGCCACACGATGGAGTCGTGATCCAAGTGGTTGGTGGGCTCGTCCAGGAGCATGATGTCCGCGTCCGAGAACAGGATGCGCGCCAGCTCCACACGGCGGCGCTGACCACCGGACAGCGTGTGCAGCGGTTGTCCGAGCACTCGCTCGGGAAGGTTCAAGTTGCTCGTGATGGTGGCCGCCTCAGACTCGGCAGCGTAACCGCCACCGGCGAGGAACTCGGCCTCGAGCCGATCGTAACGGCGCATGGCCTTGGAGCGCACGGCGTCGTCCTCGGAGGCCATGTCCTGCTCGGTCTGACGCAATTTGGACACCACGCCGGCCAGGTTTCGAGCGGAAAAAATACGATCACGGGCCAGCTGGTCCATGTCATCGACCTTGGGGTCCTGGGGCAGGTAGCCGATGGTGCCCGAACGGCTCACATCACCGGCGGCCGGTAGGGCCTGGCCCGCGAGGACCTTGGTCATGGTGGTCTTGCCCGCTCCGTTACGGCCCACCAGGCCGACCTTGTCCCCGCGATCCACCCGGAAATTCACTTCGTCCATGAGCAAGCGAGCCCCGGCGCGCAATTCGAGGTTTGTAACGGTGATCAAGAGGGACTGGCCTTTCCAAAGACAAGAGGGGGCAAACGAGATGCCCCGAACCTGCGGGGCACCGACCCAGTCTAGCGGCGGTAGCCCGCAGGCTGAACTAGACTCCGTGAACATGAGTAAAACCACAGGTACCCCCCGGAAAATCAACTCCTTCGACCTGGCTAACATCGCAGTTTTCGCCGCGCTGACCAGTGTTCTGGCGTTGGCCCCGGCCATCCCCGTGGGCGCTCTCGGGGTACCCATCACGTTGCAGACCCTCGCCGTGTTCCTGACCGGCATGATCCTGGGTGGCTGGCGCGCTTTCCTGGCCATCGTGCTGTACGTGGTGGTTGGCCTGCTGGGTGTTCCGATCTTCGCCGGTTTCGTGGGCGGGCCGGGTGTGCTGGCCGGCCCGTCGGTCGGGTACCTGCTGTCCTTCCCGTTCGCCGCTGCCCTGGTCGGGTTCTTGGCCCACCGTTCCGTGCGTGAGGAACGCGTACGACGCCGCTCCGGCTCCACCTCTGCCACGCCCGACAAACGCCGTGGGCTGGGTATCAAATTGTTCCTGGCTGGTGTGGCAGGCCTGATCTTGTCCCACGTGTTGGGTGTCATCGGCATGATGCTGGTGGGCGGACTGAGCCTCAACGCTGCGGTGATTACGGATCTGGCGTTCATCCCCGGTGATCTGATCAAGGCCGCGGCTGCTGCGCTGATCGCCGTGGCCGTGCACCGTGCCTTCCCGCGCATGGCCGGAGCTGTTCTCTAATACATGGCTCGTCAGTCCGGATCTTCTCGCTACGACCCTTTGGTGCCCGAAGCGTCCCCGGGGTCGCTCTACTGCGCCAACGTGACCCTTACCGTGGACTCCCCCACGGGCCCCTTCACGGTGCTGGACCGTGTCAGTTGTGAGTTCAGGGAGCCGCGCACCGCGGTGATCGGGCTCAACGGCTCCGGTAAGTCCACGCTGCTGCGGTTGTTCAACGCACTGGTGGTGCCGCAATCCGGGGTGGTTCGGGTCAACAGCATCGACCC
>JAKDKI010000064.1 GCA_030453435.1 Kocuria sp. | reverse complement strand
AAACTCCCCGGAAGAAGGAACTGATTTCTCAGTCCAACTTCCGGGGAGCAGTTCAAAAGGCCGGGGATTCGTCATGAACGCTGGTCGCGTTCGAGGTAGTGATCTTTCAGCAACCGGACTGCGCCGTAGCCTTTCCATGACCCAACAAGTCCAGTGCCGGGTATGCCAAGAAGTTGATCGGCTGCGTCACGGTGTACGCCAAGCTGGTCAGGAAGCCCCTGGGGCTCGAGAAGGTATTGGAGTAGATGTTGCTCGCGGTGCTGGTGAAGTTGTTCAAATCACCGATGTGGCTGTTGAAGTTCCGGTTGAAGAATGAACCGAATTCCCCGGTGCCCTGGCACGTCGGAACAACCCATTCCGAGTGCGACGGGTAGGTGTACCCCGGGCCGAACCACGAGAACGCCTGTGCCGGCGCGGCCGCACCGAAGGTCATTCCAGCGGCAACGACGACTGCAGCACCCGCACGTGCAATACGATTTTTCATTGGATCTTGCGCCCCCTAAAGCAGCAATGTTGACGCCGCGGCAAGCCGTCCGCCCAAGACCGCCCTCCCCGGCTGAGTACCCCTCGGGCACCCATGTTAAAAGGTAGCCAAGCGCCGATCCCGATCTAGTCAAAGAACTGTCCACACTTTGGTGGTCAGTTGTCACCCGAGTGAGACACACGACACCGCACCCGGCGGGAACGGGCAATAATCGGTGGGATCGTCGTATCAATGGGTTCGAGGGAGACAGCATGAACGTCCAGAGCACGCGCCGTGCTCGGCGCGATGCCGAACGCACCCGTCGCAGCGGCCGAACGGCCGTGGCCGGGGGGTTGGCGATCCTGCTCCTCGGTGGCATGGGCTTGGGGTTCGTGGTCTTCGACGATGCCCAGCAGGCATCCGGTCCTACCGTTCCCTCTGAATGCAGCAGCACTCAACGCGTCCCGGTCATCACCGACCGGACCATGGCTGAAGTGCTCGAGCAGAAGCCCGTGGATCCCGGTTCCTGCATCGTGCTGGAAACCACCCGGCAAAGTGAAGACCCCACCGGACACACCGAACCTCGACAGGACATGTCGGCGGGCGTCTGGATCCCCGCCTCCAGCGCGTTCTTCCCCACAACCCCGGAAACGAATCGATTCACGGTGCACACCGACTTCCTTGGCCAGCACTTTACCGGTGGTGGTGGCCCCCGAACACACGAGGGACTTCACAACCTGGACGGAGATTATCGGCGACAGCTCAGTACTGATGGGCAATCCGCTGCACAACAGTGCCGCACATGCTGCCGCCCGCTCGGCTGTGGCCGAAGTCCAGAACGACACCGTCTCCAAACAGCAACTGACGCAGGCCGTTGTCTCTCGCACGGTATCCGGCGATTCCGGTCAACCGACGACAGACGAAGCAGAACTTCTGGAGAACTCCGTGAACCAGGGGCGCAGTGTGGTGGTTTCCGAGGAGAATTTCTTGGATTTCGCCAAGACTCATCCGCGTGGTGACGAAGTGCGCGCCCTGGTCCCCGACTCGGGGGCGTGGTTGTTGGACTATCCCCTGCTCGTCCCGTCAGAAGCCGCTCACCGGAATGAAACCATCGCCCAGGCCGCTGACGAAATCGCGTCCTTCTTGACGTCGGAATCCGGCCGGGAGGTCTTGGCGGAACAGAGTTTGCGGGGCAAGGACGGCAGACGGGTGCCCGACTCACGTTCGGCGCCCATGTCCCAGCGTTTGTCGGTCGAGGACGAACTGGACTGGAATCGTCTGATGACCACCTGGGGCCGCCAGACCTCTGCCCACAACGCGCTCTACGTATTGGATGCCTCGGACAGTATGGCCAGCGAGAATCCGCCGGCCCACCGCTCGTACTGGCGGACCGCCGTGGACTCCACGGTGATTCGTCTGCAATTCATCCCCACGAGGGATTCGATCGGACTGTGGCGCTCGGCGGCCACGGACGACTCGGATCGCACATCACAAGAGTTGGTCCCCATCCGTCGCATGGATGAATACGTGGACGGTACTCCGCAACGGAAGGAACTCCAGGACGCCTTGGCGCGGGCCAACTACGAAGAGGACGTCCCATCCGGTCTGTACGCCACGACCCTGGATGCCTTCCGCGAGGTCAAGGCCAATTATCGCGAGGGCGCGGTGAACTCCGTGGTGATCATCAGCAGCGGTTCCAGTGACCGTGGAACCGCTTCCGAGCTCAGCTCGTTGGTCCGCACACTGAAGCAGGAACAGGATCAGGACAAGCCGGTCCACATCGTGACCATGGCTATCACCGATGGCGATCCGCCCCAGGACCTCAGCGAGATTGCCGAGGCAACCGGCGGCACGTCCCATTCTGCGGCCACTCTGCAGGACATCCAGGAGCGCTACTTACATACACTGTCGACCTATTAATCGGGCACGGAAACTTGTCAGTACTACGCGCTGAGGGCGCGGCACCCGTCCGGGTACCGTGCCCTCAGAACATTCCGCCCCACCGTCGGGGCCGGTCAACTCTTGCGATTGCCGACTCAGTGGAAGAAGTGGCGAGCTCCGGTGAAGTACATGGTCACACCGGCTGCCTGTGCAGCCGCGACTACTTCTTCGTCACGGATTGAACCGCCGGGCTGCACCACCGCGCGCACACCGGCGTCCAGCAGCACCTGCAGACCGTCCGCGAACGGGAAGAACGCGTCCGACGCCGCTACGGCACCGCGAGCGCGCTGGGCGCCGTCCTCCGCCAGAGAGTTGGCACGTTCCACGGCCAGCTTGCAGGAATCCACTCGGTTGACCTGCCCCATGCCGATCCCCACGGAGGCACCGCTGTCTGCCAGCAGGATGGCGTTGGATTTCACGGCGCGCAGCGAGCGCCAGGCGAACGTGAGGTCCGCCAGTGTCTGCTCGTCGGCGGGTTCACCCGAGGCCAGCGTCCAGTTGGAGGGGTCATCGCCCGGGGCATCCAGGCGATCGGCTTGCTGGAACAACGCACCGCCGGACACCGCGCGGTACTCCAGGGGATCCCGTCCGAAGCCTTCCGGGAGTTCGAGCAGGCGGATGTTCTTCTTGGCCTGCAGGATCTCCAGGGCCGCCGGCTCGAAGCCCGGTGCCACCACGACCTCCGTGAAAATGCCCTTGAGGGTTTCAGCCATGGCCGCGGTCACGGTGCGGTTGGCCGCAACCACGCCGCCGTAGGCGGACAACGGGTCGCACGCGTGCGCCTTGCGGTGCGCATCGGCAATGGAGTCTTCAGCGTTCGGAGAAGCCACTGCCACACCGCACGGATTGTTGTGCTTGACCACGGCCACCGCGGGCAGATCGTAGTCGTAGGCGGCGCGCAAGGCGGCGTCTGCATCCACGTAATTGTTGTAGGACATGGCCTTGCCGTGGAGCTGCTCGGCTTGTGCGATACCCGGCGATGCGGCGTCGTCGACGTAGAGGGCCGCCTTCTGGTGGGGGTTCTCGCCGTAGCGCAGGGACTCCGCGCGCTGGAACGCAAGGCCGGCGTAGGGCGGCCAGAAGTTGGCGTCCGTGTTCGTCTCGAACTGCTGTGCGGTCCAGGTGGCCACCGCGGTGTCGTAGGCCGCGGTGTGCGCGAAGGCGGTGGCCGCGAGCTTCCGACGCGCGGCCAGGTCGTAGCCGCCGCCCTGGGCCGCGTTGATCACGTCCGGGTAGCTGGCGGGATCCACGACCACGGACACGGCAGCGTGGTTCTTGGCCGCGGCGCGCACCATGGACGGGCCGCCGATATCAATCTGTTCGACCACGTCGTCCTGAGCCGCGCCCGAACGCACGGTATCCACGAACGGGTAGAGGTTTACGACCACCAGGTCGAAGTGCTCGATCTCGAGCTCTTTCAACTGGTCCACGTGGTCCTGCTTGCGGCGGTCGGCCAGAATGCCGGCGTGTACGCGCGGGTGCAGAGTCTTGACGCGGCCGTCCAGGCATTCCTGGAAGCCGGTGATGTCGGCAACCTCGGTCACGGGCACGCCCGCCTGAGAGATCCGCTGTGCTGTGGAACCGGTCGAGACGATGCTCACCCCGGCTTCGTGCAGGCCGCGCGCCAACTCCTCCAGACCCGTCTTGTCGTACACGGAAATCAAGGCGCGTTTGAGGGGTACACGGTCCAGCTGAATTGAATTCACAAAAACTCCAGGAGAGGTTGGGTTGGGTGGGTGGCGCCGGGGCCAGGAAAAGTCTACGACTGCTCCTCGATGGGCAGGTCAAAATTGACGTCACGGCTCAGCGCGGCCAATGCGTTGACGAGGAGACCGCGCTCAGCGGACTTGATGCGTTCGTGAAGTGAATCCTCGGTGTCTTCCGCCCTGACCGGCACGGCGACCTGCGCCAGGATGGGACCCGCATCCACGTCGGCCACGACTTCGTGCACGGTGGCGCCGGTGACCTTCACGCCGTAGTTCATGGCGTCACGCACCGCGTGTGCCCCCGGGAACGAAGGTAGCAACGAGGGATGCGTGTTGATGATCCGGCCGGCGAAACGCTCCACCAGCTGGGCATCCACAATGCGCATGAAACCCGCGAACACCACGCGGTCCGGAGCGTAGTTGGCGATGGCTCGCTCCAGGCTCCGGTTCCACTGTTCGCGCTCCGGGTAGTTCGCCAGCGGGACCAGGAACGTATCGATCCCTGCGGCCTCAGCACGTTCCAGACCGACACAGGGTTTGTCTGCGCCCACCGCCACGATGTCAACGTCCACATCGCCCTTGTGAAGAGCGTCGATGATTGCCTGCAAATTGGTACCGGAACCGGAAACCATGACCACGAGTCGCATACCAATCATGCTAACGATTTTCTGTGGTCCGACCCGCCCCTGCCGCTGCCTTACAGTGGAGATCATGCAGGATTCCGAAAGCCCCGACACAGCACACGCGTCCTCCCGTTTGAGGCTTTCCGGACTGGCAGCCGCTTTGGCGCTGCTGTCCTCCGCGTTGGTCACCGGTCACGTGTGGTCCACCGCCGTGGGCGTGGTCATGGCACTCGCGGCAGTGGTCCTGGGCATCGTGGTCCTGAGCACGTCCCGTAAGGTGCAGTCGCGGTTCTTCATCACGTTCCTGGCCATCCTGGCCATCGTGTGGGGCGCGTTCAACGCGTTCGGGGGCGGCGCTCGTTTGGCCGTGTGGCCGGCCTCGCAGGTCTACCAGGAATGCGTTGATTCTGCGTTGACACTGTCCTCAACGAGTCACTGCGAGCGCCAGCTCACGGACAATATCTGGAACTATCTCTCCGGATCGGACTTGGAAACCGGACCCGCCGAATCCTCCCCGGAGTCCGCCCCGTCCGAGTCAGTCGCACCGACAGAATCCTCGGAACCCACCGAGTCCCCCTCGGGCACGGCAACACCGTCACCGTCGCTGTCGTCGACCCCCGCTGAATCCTCGTCGCCCGGTTCCTGAGCGGTCATAGCCGTTGAGCCCTGGGCGTCCCAGGGCGCCAACCGAGCGGCCTTGCGCTTCGCAGATTTCTTGGCGGCTCGTTTGTCCCGGGCCTCTGCCTTCTTGGCCTGCTTCGCCTCGGCCTTCGCGGTCTTCTTGGCAGCCCGGGCAGTCCCCGCGGCGTCACCATCGTGCTCGTCTTGAGCGTCGGGATCCGACACGTCCTCGGTCGTATCCTCCAGGGAACTGTTCCAGGGGTTCTTTCGATACCCCTCGCGCTCGAGCCAAGGCCCCAGAACGTAACCGATCACGCCGCCGGCGGTGATCTCGGCACCTGTCCACAGGAACACGTGCCACGGATTGGGGCCGATATCTGTTAGCCTGCCCAAACCCAACGAACCGTGGGACAGCCACGCCAGCAGGGCCACGAGGCCAGCGCCGATTGCAGCGATGAACGCCACCGTCAGCACCGTGGACAGTAAGAATGTGAACCACCGCATGGGAAGCCGAATGGCCATCCAGTCGTCCAGGTGGTTCTCTCCTTCGCGCAAGAACCACCAGCCCGCGAGAACTCCGGCCAGGACCGGCAACACCACCACCGCTGAGGCGTACAGCCACGGCTCCCCCTCGGGCAGCGCAGCGAACGGCGGAAAGTGCGGCAATGCTCCCAACGCGTTCTCGAACGGGGAGGTGATCGTGCCCTTCCCCACAGAGAATCCGGCGCCACTGGCCCACGCGGCAGCCCACACGATCATGTTGGGCAGATAACCGAGCTGCAGAGCCGTCAGGGCAGTATCCCCGGCCGCGCCCGTACCCAGTTCTTGGTACACGGAGATGATGCCGTCCCAGTTCCACACCAATGCCACCGCTGTCAGCAGAGCACCAGCGGCAATCACGGCCACCGCGGACAAAAAGCCCGCGCGCACCACGGCCCACACGTAGGATCCGGCCCAGCGCGAGTACTGACTGGTCCGCTGGATCCTTGACGCGGCGTCGGCACCCAGCACGGCAGCCAAGGAACGAGAAACACTCCATCCGCCCACGAGAGTGCCCAGGCCGGCTGGAATCAAGGGGAACAACGCTCCGGCCAGCACGCTCGCCGAGACATGTTCGGTGCTGCTCACGAGCGCAACCAAGGCCCCGATAAGGGCGTAGGTGATCATGCCGGCAATGAACGGCTTGAGGAACTGTCCGCGCCAGCACGCCCGCGCAATCCGTCGACCTGCGATGACCGCCAGCCCGAACGGAATCAGTGTCAACCCCAACGGCACCAATGTGAGTGTTCCGCCGCCGGAGGACAGGTCGATCCCCTGGATGGCCGCCATGGTCAACGGGGTGCAGTGGGCCACCAGCCACACCTGGCCCGCCAATTGCAGACCGCCCAGCGCGCCCAGAGAATCGAAACCTCCCGCCAGCCACACCGCCGCCATCAGCAGCCCGGTGAGCAACAGGCCGACGGCCGCCACTGCCAGTAACTCGATGACACCCTGCAGCCACAAGGGCATGGGGAACCCGTCCTCGGAGCCGCTCCGTTCGGAATCGACCGAGTCCTGAGGCGTGGGTGAATGACCGGGGGCACCGTCCTGGCGGCGTTGCAACCGCTCGCGAGCCCCCGAAAGCGTGCGGGAGAAAGTGGGGAAGTTCATCGCCTCCATCTTTCCACGTCCCGACCGGAGTTGGTCCAGACTTCACCGAGAGGTCACCGGGGCGTGGAGAGCCGGTGACCCGTGGCAGCCACTGTATTAAATGTGAGAATCGCAGTGGTTGCCGAACAGTTCCTCCCCCACATCAACGGTGTGACACATTCCGTGGTTCGAGTCCTGGAGTATCTCCGGGCGCAGGGCCACGAGGCCATGGTCATTGCACCGTCCTACGAGAAGCTCGGAGCCCTGGGGTCCGTGGACACCATGGACGGAGTGAAAGTTCAGCGCATCGCATCCATCCCGCTGGCCGGATACCCGGATGTCCGGGTGGCCAGCTGTACCGTGGCTCGCATGCAGCGGATCCTGGCCCGGTTCCGGCCCGACGTGGTACACGTTGCCTCTCCCTTCGTCCTGGGCTGGCAGGCCATTCAAGCGGCCAAGAACCTGGGCTTGCCCTGCGCATCCATTTACCAGACGGACGTGCCCGGTTATGCCGCGCGCTACGGAGCTCCCGTTCTGGAGAACGTCCTGTGGGGCCATGTGCGCAACATGCACAATTCCTCCACCGTGACGCTGGCGCCGTCCACGGCGTCCATCACGCAGCTGCACGAGCACGGTATTCAGCGGGTGCGGATGTGGCGCCGTGGCGTGGACACCCGCCGGTTCAATCCGGCTCGCCGCGATCACCAGTGGCGTGAGCGAGTGGGTGGCGGGCGAAAGCTCGTGGGATATGTGGGTCGGCTGGCACCCGAGAAGCAGGTGCAAGATCTCGTGGTTCTGGATTCGTTGCCGGACACCCGATTGGTGATCGTGGGTTCCGGGCCCGAGAAGGAAAAGCTCCGCATGCTGCTCCCCAACGCCTACTTCGTGGGGTTCCTGGACGGGGACGAGCTGGCCACCGCCATGGCCTCCTTGGACGTGTTCGTGCACCCCGGTGAACACGAAACGTTTTGTCAGACGATTCAGGAAGCCATGGCCAGTGCCGTCCCCGTGGTGGCGGTCGGACGCGGCGGGCCCGTGGACCTCGTGGACTCGTCCCGCAACGGGTGGCTCTACAAACCTGGCGACACCGAGATGCTTCGTGACCGGGTACAGGACCTGGTGGGCGACAACGCCAAACGGGCCGCCTTCTCCAGTACTGCGTACGACACCGTGCAGACGCGCACCTGGACCGCCGTGTGTGATCAGCTCATGGAGCATTATGCACAAGCACGCATCGTGGCATCCCGTGCGCGCAGGTTGTCCACAACAGCCCTCTGACTCGTAGCGCGCAAACAATGAGTTTATTAACTTTTGGTGACGTTATGCGTCATCCCCTGGCTTGCCATGCGCCGGACCCGTTACGCTTTAATCCAGCTTCTCGAGATGCGCTCTGGTGCCCGGTCCGAAAAACCGGGTACCTGCTGGGCTCCAACCCGGCGCACGCCAACCCTTGGTTCAGGGGTGGATTGGATGACGAAGCGGCTGTGGCGCAACCGCGGGCGCAGCAAGGACCTCCCTGTACAAAGGCACAACACTGATGAAGAACATTAAACAACTACGCACAAAGACCGAGTCCCCCCGAGAACAATGGGTCGATGTCACCGTCGATATCGACCTCGACCACCAACTGGTGCGTCTCATTGAGTCCAATGGGGACATTCATGAATACGTGAGCAACAACGTTCGTGCCCTGGCCCACGCAGCCGCCCACAACCGCGGTCGCGCCCAGTGGTGCGAGAAGTACCAGCAGCTACTGGTTCCCGGAGCCTCAGACGTCTCCGGCGGCATTCCGTTCTACAAACTGGAACCGAAACCGGTGGCGCTCAGCGCCTGATCAGGACCAAACACGTGAGGCCCGGCACCAAGAGTGCCGGGCCTCATCCGTGTCCTGGAAGGCGGGTCTACCGTGCTGCCGCCTGCTGATCCTGTGCGATCAGTTCAGCAGCACGTTCACCGATCATGTACACGGTGATGTTGGGGTTCACGGTGACCAGTTCCGGCATCACGGAGGCATCGGCCACGCGCAGGCCGCTCACGCCCTTGACCCGCAACTGCGGATCCAGCGGCGATTCCTGGTCCTCGACCGGCCCCATACGGCACGATCCTGCGGGGTGGTACACCGTGTTGTGGGTGCGGCGGATGTAATCGGCGATCTCCTCATCCGTCTGCACGTCCTGCCCCGGGAACAATTCCTCCCCGGCCCATTCCGAGAGGCCGGGCTGGGAGACGATCTCACGCGCCTTGCGAATACCCGCGGTCGCGATCCGCATGTCGTATCCCTCGGGGTCGGTGAAGTACCGCGGATCCACCCGGGGCTTGTCCCGGTAGTCCCGCGAGCGCAATCGCACGGTGCCGCGTGAACGGGCGTGCGTGACATTGGGGGTCAGGCAGAATGCGTTGTCCGCGGTGGGGTATCCCTGGCGGTAGGTGTGCATGTCGAAGTTCACGC
>JAKDKI010000363.1 GCA_030453435.1 Kocuria sp. | reverse complement strand
ACGTACCTCCCGATTCTAACGGGGTGCGACGACAACCACAGCCTCGTGACCTTTCGCGGTGCCGAATCAGGGTCCGAACGGGAGTAACGTTGATGGCTATGAGTCCGTCGAATTCGCGCCCCAGCTCCGCTCCCTCTGCACCAGCACAGGGCACGGGAAGCAGTACTTATCATGACGGACCGGTGGAGCACACTCCCCACAGCAACACTCAGAACGCGCAGAAGACGCAGAGCAGCTACCTCAAGCCACGCCACTTGGTGATGATGGCCCTGGGCTCGGCCATCGGCACCGGCCTGTTCGTGGGAACGGGTGCGGCCATCCAGACCGCTGGCCCCGCCGTGTTGATCTCCTACCTGGTGGCCTGCCTGCTGCTGGTGCTGGTCATGCGTGCCCTCGGCGAGATGGCCGCAGCTGACCCTTCCTCCGGCGCCTTCTCGACCTACGCCGGCAAGGCCATGGGCCCCACCGTGGGCCGCGCGCTCGGCTGGCTGTGGTGGGCACAAATCGTGGTGGTGGTCGCGGCCGAGGCCACGGCAGCCGCCCAGTTGGTCACCGAAATGTGGCCCTCACTGCCCCAGTGGGTCTGGGCCCTGATCTTCATGGCGGTCTTCACCGCCATCAATCTGGTGCGTGTGGGCACCCTGGGTGAAACCGAGTTCTGGTTCGCGCTTCTCAAGGTCGCCGCTGTCGTCGCGTTCCTGGTGGTGGGCGTCCTCTTGCTGGTCGGAGTGCTCCCCACACCGTCCCCCGGGCTGAGCAATCTCACCGAGCACGGCGGGTTCATGCCCAACGGCATCACGGGTGTCGCCGCCGCGCTCCTCGTGGTGATTTTCGCGTTCGGTGGCACAGAGCTGGTCACCATTGCGGCCGCCGAAACCGAAGATCCCCAGCGCAACGTGGCCGCTGCGATCCGCACCATCCTGGTCCGCATCCTGGTCTTCTACGTGGGCGCCGTGACCGTGATGGTCCTGGTGCTGCCCTGGAACAACACCGAACTTTCCTCCAGCCCGTTCGTGGCCGTCCTTGACGTTGCCGGCATTCCGGGTGCCGATGTCCTGATGAACATCGTGATCATCCTGGCGTTGCTCTCCGCGCTCAATGCCAACGTGTACGGCAGCTCGCGCATGCTCTACTCGCTGGCTCGGCGCGGCTCCGCACCGCGCGGACTCGCGGCCACCTCAACACGCGGCGTGCCGCGCGCCGCAGTAGTGATCTCGGTGCTGTTCGGTTTCATCGCGGTGGTGTTGAACTACCTGTGGCCCGAAACCATCCTGAACATCATGCTCAACGTGATCGGTTCCACGTGCCTGGTGGTGTGGGGTCTCGCGCTGATCTCGCAGATCATCCTGCGCAAGCGCGCGGACCGGGCGGGCGTGGAATCACCGCTGAAGATGTGGCTCTTCCCGTGGCTGTCCTACTTCGCCCTGGCGTTGCTGGCTGCCATCATCGTTCTGGGTCTCTTCGATTCCGCGGTCCGGTTCCAGCTCATCGCCACGTTCATCCTGGTGTGCCTGATCGCGCTGGCTTGCAAGGTCCTCATCAAGCCGCGGCCGGATTCGGTCTCCGCCGACGACGCCGCTCCGCGCACCTAACGCTCGGCCCGCCCGGAACACCCAGGCCCTCCGGAACCGTTCCGTCGCTCCGGATCCGACCCGCGAGATCCGGTCACGATCGGCACTGCTGGCGACCGGATCCCGAGGGACTAACGCACCCGCCTAAACCTCTGCCGGAAGATCCGGGAAAGTCGTAGCAACGCCCGGGGACCGCAGCACGCCCTGGAACGTGGACACCCCCTCGGCCAGACCCGGATCATTCTCCAGCGCCTGCTCCACACCGCCGGCCAGTTTGAGAACGTACGGCATGGTGGCATTGGTCAGCGCCTGGGTGGCGGTGACCGGAACCGCTCCGGGCATGTTCGCCACGCAGTAGTGACGTATGCCGTCTACGTAATATGTTGAGTCGTCGTAGCTGGTGGGGCGGGTCGTTTCGAAGCATCCACCCTGGTCAACGGCCACATCCACCAGGAGTGCGTGCGGCTTGAGGAGTTTCAGGTGCTCCCGGGTGACCAGCTTGGGAGCCGCCGCGCCGGGGATCAGCACGGCACCCACCACCACGTCCGCCTTGGGCAATTCTTCCTCGATCCGGTGCGGGTCGCTCATGAGAATCCGCGCTCCCGGCAGCATGAGATCGAGCTCGCGAATCCGATCGCCGCTCGCGTCCAGCACGGTGACATCCGCTCCGAGCCCCACGGCCGCACGTGCCGCATGCTCACCCACGGTGCCACCACCGATGACCAACACCACCGGTGGAACCACACCCGGAACACGACCCATCAGAATTCCGGGACCGCCCTCGTGGTGCAGCATGTAGCGGGTGGCCGCGCCGATCGACAGCCGCCCCGCAATTTCGGACATGGGCCGCAGTAGCGGCAAGGTACGCCCAACGCGCACCGTCTCGTACGCGATGCCCGTGGTGCCACTGTTGAGCAAAGCTTCGGTCAGATCGCGACTGGCCGCCAAGTGCAGATAGGTGAACAGCGTGAGATCTTCGCGCAGGTGGCCGTACTCCTGGGCAATGGGTTCCTTGACCTTGACCACCATGTCCGCGTTATTCCACGCGTCATCAACACTGACCATGCCGGCCCCGGCGGTCTCGTAGGCGGCGTCGTCAAAACCCGAGCCCTCACCGGCCCCGCGCTCAACGAACACTTCATGGCCTCGACCCGTCAACGCCGTGACCACGGCCGGGGTCAGCCCGACTCGCGCCTCTTCGGGTTTGACTTCGCGGGGAACCGAAATCCGCATGACTGCCACGCTCCTGCCGTA
>JAKDKI010000063.1 GCA_030453435.1 Kocuria sp. | reverse complement strand
CGTCGGTGGAGAGGTCGGCATCGCCGTTGGCCGTGACAAGGGCAAGGCCTCGCAGCTCGGCAGCGTCGATCCAGTCCTCCAACTGCCGGGGCTGCCTGGTGAGCCTGTCAAGGTCGTAGCAGATGATCGCGTCGAACCGACCGTACTGGTAGTCAGCGACCATGCGGTCGTAGTCCGGGCGGATCGCGGTCCGGTCGGTGGCGCTCTTCGACTGGTCAACGTAGGTCTCAACGACCTCCCAGCGCCGGAACCGGGCGAGGTTCTCGCAGTCCTCGCGCTGGCGGTCGATAGCGAGCCCGTCCATCTCGCGGTCCTGCGAGATGCGGAGGTAGATGACTGCCTTGAGGGGTGTCGAAGCGCGCTCATTCACAGGTCCAGATTAGCGCAAGCCATAAGCACTGTCTCGCACTAACTTCATCTCCTTCTTACTTCATAGACGTTCGCATGATGGCGGGCGGATAGACTGGACTAGCACCGCGCGACACAAGCTGTGCGCTGAACGGTAGGTAAATTCGTGGTATCTCGATTGAACGTCGGTGGCGCAACCTCGCATCTTGCGACGAAAGACCTCCTGGAGTTAATCGGTGAGCAACGCCCGCAAGAGCCGACATTTGTCCGTCGGCGACGCTTCCATCAGTCGTGGTATCGAGCCGAAATTCTAGAACTGCCCCATTACGGTTCAACTGAGGCCCGCCCTGCACGCCCGTGCGGCAGCGTTCTCACTGACAGCGATGCGAAAATGGGAAACAACTTCACTTCCGATGCCGCCAGGAAGCTTTACCTGCAGAGGCGCACTGAAGGATGGGGTTTAGAACCCATCAGGTGCACTAAATACCTGACGTCCAGTCAGGCTTTAAGTTTAAACCTATTTGGGCCCCTAATCGAGGACAAGACCTGGGCGGCAAGATCACTCTCGCTCGTCCTTGGACGCACCGACATAGACGTCGTGCATCACATTTGGATTGAATACGCACCGGCTCGTCGAAGCAAGTTCTTGAATGACATGACCCGACTCGACGCAGTAGTTCTGCTCGAAACAAATTCAGGCGAGGAACTCCTAGCAATCGAGGTGAAGTACGCCGACCGATTCAGCAGTCGACGAGTGAGCATTGACCGTGCGCCGTATAGGAAACTCGCGACGGACACCGAACTGTGGCAGGATCCGGGTGAGGTTTTCGCGACCCAATCGGTTAATCAGCTCGTTCGATGCCACGCGCTCGCTGCTGCACTGTCGATTGACTGGCTTGAACAGACTCGCCAACCAACCCTCCTCGTATTACACCACAGGGAGGACAACAACTCACATTTGACAGTCGATCGTTACAAGAGCCATCTGACCAAAGCAAATCTTTGCCAGGAGGCGAGTTTAGACGATTTCGTAAGGGCCCTTGCAGCCGCTAGTGAGACAGACGAGCAGCGGTCGCTAGTCTCGGCGATCCATCTCCGCTATCTTGCTGAGAAACAAAGTGAGGCCGCTTGGCAAGCTTGGAACAGTATCGCTGTCAATGCTCATCGCGCAACCTGACTCGACTCCAAGCGATGAAATCGGGGCCCGGCCAGGCCAACGCTTCGGGTCTCGACCGCACCGCCGTGCGCACCCACTCCGCAACCATCGATGTATTAGTAGGCAGGAACGGCAGTGCACCGATTCCAACTTCCTCTATCGACTTGTAGTAGGTGTGTCGGGTCCACAGTTCCGAATGCTCGGCACTAAGTGGGAAAAGCGCGACCGCCCTGACCACTGGGCGACCCCGCCCGTACTTCGGATAGCGAACGACGATAGCGTCACGATAGCGGTGAAGCTGACCAACCGCGTCCGCGGGCGGGCCTGGACACCCAAAGCTCTTTACATATGCAGGGGTTGTGTCGACTCTATATTTGGCATCAAGGAGCAGAAGGACTGGGGGCATACTGGCCCGAACCAGCTCGATGACTATGTCAGGTTTCTGCACGCCTGATAGCATCCGGTACTCGCGATTATAGGAGACTTTTGCATACCCGGAATCACCTTGCAGCAGGATCGTACTTGTCATACCAGGAGCTACCGCAAGCCGAATCCCGTTGTCTCTGACCTCCACCAATTGCGTCACGTCCACATCGAGGTCGAGTGCGAGCGCCACCTGTTGTATGACGGCTAGGAAGCACCAGACCTCGTATAGCTCAGACAAATCGCTGACAGGGACGTCGAGGGCGTCTCCCCCGACTGTTATCGCCATATTCAGGCGCAGCAGTGATTGATATGCCTCCCGGTACCCGGGACGCCCTTGAAGCGTCAGCGAAGTGAACGAGAGCGGGATCGACCCGGTCGCCTCTGCGAACGGGAAGCGTACGAGGAACGGGGAGAGCGACTCTTCCATCCGCTTCAGCTCGATTACGATCTCCTCTGACCGCACAGAGGCTTTCTGGCCGTCGCGACGCACTCGAGAATTCTCGAAGGACTTCCGCAGCACCGAGAGCGCGGTAACAGCGCGCTCCAGCTGTTGCCTAATCCAGCGGTTCTCACCGTTGTCCGTCGTCTCGAACGGAGCAGAAGCAGGAAGCCGGGAGCGGTGACGCCCAACACCGGGAGAGGTGGTCCACTCGCCTTCACCGCGCCCCCGGGCAATGGCCCTCCGACTTGTCGCCGAATGGCGCTTGATGCTGCTAGAACTGAGGACTCGTGATTCCCTCGACAGTTGCCTGTGTGGGTTCAACACGATGAAGCTTAGAGCGCGCTCGAGCACTGTAATCTCCGATCGAAGGAGCAGTAGCCACTCAATTCGACGGCTGTCCTGCCCGTGCTGGACATCGGCGCCTCTAGTGGTGGCACGCAGAAACTCCAGCACTAGTTGCCGAGTCAGGCCACTGACCCCTTCAAGCAGGTCCTCGTAATCCATACGGTAGTCGAGCTTGGTTGGCCGGACTTCCACCACGACTTCCATCGTGTATTTCTCGTCACCGACGACGAACCGACTGTCGCCAATCTGAGACCGGAAGTTAATGTGACCGCTAAGGACCGATTCATTGCCGGGGATCGGTTGCACATCCCGAATTAAACTCCGGTCGAGGTGTTTCAACGTTGGTTTACCACCAGCCCTGCTCACTATACTGAGACGGTATCCCGTCTCCTCGAATACCTGTGCACCGATACCTTCGAAATGCCGCGCTTCCGGTCTGCTGATCTCACCTCCCGACGCTACTTCAACGATTTGGTCACGCTCGCCGACCCTGATTCGGAAGCGGGATTCCGTTCCGTCAGTTGAGGCCTCCCAAACACTGGGCCGATTGGACCCCTCAAGCGTAAAGTCCCAGTGCTCAGTGCTAATCCGAAGACGCATATCTACACCCAATAGGACGTAAAGCCGGTCTGATCCAACCGCTCTTGCATCAGCTTGACTCGCTCATGGGTGACGCCGAATCCTGACGGACTCTCAGAGTCCCCCGCTTCGGCCTGATTGGGAAGGGTCCACGATGCGAAGTCGCTCAAGACATCGCGAATGAAGAGTCCACCACCCTGTATGCGGGGCAACACTTTCATGCTCAGACACAGGTCGAGCGGAGACAAAACAGTTTCGGCGCGATCGACGAAGAAATCGCTCTGGTCTGTGGCGTTGAGGCAAAACAGTGCAACCTCATCTCGTACTCGATAGCCCACCTGTAGCTGCGCGGGTTGGAGACTCTCATTTGCACGCACAAGTGCGTTTACAGCCTCCGTCACCGCAGAGTTCGTTTCTGGCGCATCGACGTCGGAAAGGTGAAGATAGTTCGGAGTCCACGCACTCGGCTCCCAAGGCACCGCGTGTATCGCGGCGGTATCCTTTTTAGACGAGTAGTTCGCCAGATCTACCTGTGACAATTCTAGCACAAAAGCCCGGTCCAACACCTTACGAGAGAATCCATGCGTGGTCTCATCCATGTTCACCGTACCGATAAGAGACACATTCGTAGGGAGGTACACCGCTCCCCAGTTCACTCCTGCGCAGTCCGGAGCAGACGGATTGAGCGGCTCACTTATAATCCCGTCATCGGTCCTACGCCGGTTCTCCATAACACTTAGAACCTCAGCGAAGTAGTACTCGACACGAGCAACGTTCATCTCGTCAAGAATAAAGAAAAAGTGCTTGTCGGGAGCTTGGAGCGCCGCCTCGCACAGTTTAAGAAGGCTGCCCGGTACGAACTCTCCACTGAGTCGTTCATACCCGAGCAGATCGCTCGAGTCCGTCCAGTCAGGTCGCACTGGGACAATCACAGCTTCGGCGCCAGTCGCTGCGGCGACGAGCTGTGGGAGCTTCGTCTTCCCCGTGCCCGAGATTCCAGCGAGAATGACAAACGGTTTTGTTCTCAAGGCTGTGACGAACGTTGCCACCTGCCACGGCTCGAAGGTGAACCCGGACGCCGAGATATAATCCAGCACGCCAGCCAGATCGCCCGAGGCATATTGAGCCAATTGTTGAGAACTTTGTACCTTTTGAGGGCGTGCCGAATGGTGAGGAAGGTACGACTGCGGGTCTGCCACCTCGTCAGAGAAGGAAAGTCTCACGATTCCTCCGATGCGCCTGCGAATTGTTCTACCTGGGGCTGATCCGTTTGCGATTCGTCTGCCGCCACAGCAACAGGGGCGGCATCCTCGGGACCATCGTCGGCTTCGAGGCGAAACAGCGCGTTCGTGACAGTTGAATCGAGGGCGAGATCCTCCATAAAACGGACCTCCAATCCCTCGCGATCGAAGACCCTCTCCCCAAGCTGCTGAATTTGAATTGCGTCGTACTGCCACTCAGTGGCGTCGAAGTCAGTCGCTCGATAAAACCAAACCGCTGCGTCAATTAAGCGCGGACGTTCATCTTCACGCTTTCCCGCGATCACAAAAGCTCGGAGCTGCTGCGGCGATAACGTACGACGTCGAATCTCCTTAGGACGCGTGTTGATGATCTCGAAAGGAGAATCGGGCTGGGTGGCCCAGCCATGCATAGTATTCGACGGACCATTAGACACAAATTTCTTGCTCTTGTAGGCCGCTTGCCCCCCAAACGGATTGAAGTACGGGCTGTCTACATTCTCGTCGTCCGTCCACCGAGTGAACTCGTGGACCGCCTGAAGATACTCGGGAACCGACTCAGCAACAGCTGATTGATCAGCTCCAACCAGCTTCAGGACTCTTAGGCCGATAAGCAGTTCACAGAGTCGTCCTTTCACCGACGATCTGCCGAGCTGGTCGACGGCGTGCCGGATTTCAGATTCGCTAAGAAACTGGGCCATCATGCTCCAACTTCCTCATGTCGCTCATGGCCGTAGCCATCTCTTCGCAGTAGTCGGCGTTAAGGTCGATTCCAATACTGCGGAATCCGTGCTTTCGCGCAAACCGCAGGGTAGTGCCACTACCGCCAAACGGATCCAGAACCACGCCATTCGCGGGGGTTGTAGCCAGTACGGGGATACTCACCAGGCCCTCAGAAAAGGACGCTTTGTGCTTCCTCCCCCCACGGGACGTCGGTACCACCCAAGTGTCTAGCGGAGGCAAGGTACGACCGGTCGTCGAGGTTCGACCGACGGCTTCGCGGTCGAAGTAATACCAGCGTTCTTTCGTCATATGGAATACGTACTCGTGGCTGACTGAGCAACGGTCGCGCACCTGATCCGGAATCGGATTCGGCTTCACCCAGACGTTGTCATTTCGTACAAGCCAGCCCGAGTCCTGCATGGCGATTGCAAACCTGTGTGGGATCAACAACAGCTGTTTAGGTCTCGCCCACAGGCCATCGCCCGCGGAATCTTGGGGACGTACGCCAAATCGCCTCGCGCTCTGCTTCGCCTCGTTACTTTTGTGGGCACCTTTGCCGCTCCAGTAGGTGTCGCCGAGATTCACCCACAGACTGCCAGTCTCTTTGAGCACGGGACGACACAGCTCAAAGACGTCAACCAGGGAGTCCACGAAATTCTGGGGGTGCTCCTCCAGCCCAATCTGACCGTCTACTCCATAATCACGCTGACCGTAAAATGGCGGTGAGGTCACGATGCAGTCCACTTGTAGGCCAGCGGCAGCCAGGGCCTTGAGACTGTCGGAAACGTCGCCGTGAAAAACCAAGGATCGACTATCGCTGTAATATGCGCGGTCTGTCAGAGTCACATTTGCGAAGTCATCTTGCGCCGTTTCGATTGGGCGGAGCGCGCGGTTTGCTGGAGTGTCTTTGAGCGTGCCATCTGGGTTGCGCGAGGCCCGCGTGGGCACGTTCGGTCCCGGAGTCCAATCCCGCCCCATGTTCACTCGACTTACGTCTTGCAGTGACTCGCTTGAACTCACGACCGGGCCCGCTTCCAGGGATGTTCGCCGTGTGTCGTTCTGACTCACTTTCGGCCACCAGACGTAAGACCTGATCGGAACTCGACCACATCCCCATCAGCCATCACATAATCCTTACCCTCCATACGAACCTTGCCCGCGGCCTTGGCATCAGCCATGGAGCCTGCGGCAACCAGGTCGTCGAAGGACACGACTTCAGCCTTGATGAAGCCGCGCTCGAAGTCCGTGTGGATCACACCGGCAGCCTTGGGTGCGGTGTCGCCCTTGTTGATGGTCCAGGCGCGGGATTCCTTGGGGCCGGCGGTGAGGTAGGTCTGCAGACCGAGGGTCTGGAAACCGGTGCGGGCCAGCTTGTCCAGACCGGATTCTTCCTGTCCGGACATTTCCAGCATCTCGCGGGCTTCCTCATCGGACAGCTCCACGAGATCAGACTCGAGTTTCGCGTCCAGGAACACAGCCTGCGCCGGCGCGACCAGATCAGACAGCTCCTGCTGCTTTTCCGGCGAGTCCAGCACTCCCTCATCCGCATTGAACACGTAGATGAACGGCTTGGCGGTCAGCAGGTTCAGCTCACGCAACTGATCGAGCTCGAGCTTCTCGGGACCGGCAGCCTCGAAAATCGTGCGGCCTTCCTCGAGCACCTTCTGCGCGGCCTGGTAGGCGGCCAGCTGCTCGGGGGAGCCCTTCTTGATCTTGACCTGCTTTTCGAGGCGCGGGATCGCGTTCTCCATGGTCTGCAGATCCGCCAGCACCAGCTCGGTGTTGATGGTCTCCATGTCGGAGGCGGGGTCGATCTTGCCATCCACGTGGATCACGTCCGGGTCATCGAACGCGCGCACCACCTGGGCGATGGCGTGTGCTTCACGGATGTTGGCCAGGAACTGGTTACCCAGCCCCTCGCCCTCGGACGCGCCCTTCACGATGCCCGCGATATCCACGAAGGACACGGTCGCGGGCAGAATGCGCTCCGAGCCGAAGATCTCGGCGAGCGTGTTCAAACGCGGGTCCGGCAGGTTCACCACACCAATGTTCGGCTCGATGGTCGCGAACGGATAGTTCGCGGCGAGCACCGTGTTCCGCGTGAGCGCGTTGAACAGCGTTGATTTACCGACGTTGGGAAGACCGACAATTCCAATAGTAAGAGCCACGGTAGGACAGTCTACCGCCGCCCACAGACACTCGCAGACCACCTCCCACACGTGAATACTGGGTTCTAACGACGCCGCTCCAAGCCTTGGCGGCGCCGCCCACCAATGTTTGGAGGCACCTCGTGAACTTGGCAGAACTCATCACCGGAGTGACCCGCACCGTGACGACCCAAGGGTCCCATCACACCGTGCAACTCGAGCACGTCTATGAAGCCTCACCAGAGGAGATCTGGGACGCCATTACCCAGCCCCAACGCCTCGAGAAATGGTTCGAACCCACCGAGGGTGAACTCATTGAGGGCGGCCGCTACCAGCTGACCGAAAGCGGAACGGAAGGCACCATCCAGCGCTGCGAACGCCCACGATCGGTTAACATCACGTGGGAGTACGACGGCGACGAAAGCGCCGTCCAGATCACCCTCAACCCGGTCGAAGGCGACACCCACCTGACCATCCGGCACACCATGGAAGAAAACGACCACTGGCGCGCCTACGGACCGGGCGCCACCGGTATCGGTTGGGAGAGCAGCCTCATGTCACTCGCGCTGCATCTCAATGCCGCATCCAGCGACATCCCCCAGGACCTGTGCGATTTTGCGGGATCCGCCGAGGGCCACAGCTACACGGACCACGCCGCAGAGGCCTGGAAAACCGCCTACGTCCAGTCCGGCGCGGACAAGCATCAGGCCCAGCAGCAAGCCATCAAGACCGCAGCCTTCTACAAAGGCGAGGAGTAATTCAGGCTTCCGAATCGAGCGACCGATTCATCAACGCCACCTAGAGAGGCCCCGAACGGCGAGTACTCAGCCCAGCTGGTACAACAACCGTTCAGCCACCGGGATCCACTGCGGCCTGAACGCGTACACGCACACCAGCCTCGCCCGCGTGGCCTCGCGGTAGACCTCCATGCGGTGCGCATCGGCCCCCACCGCGCGCGCCGCCTCGGCAACCGCCACTCGTGCCACGTAGGCCATGTCCTCGCTGAGCAGCCCCTGCAGCACGCGCAGGTCCACGTGCACCTCGAGGTTGGCCAGGTCCAGTTCACGATCGGCCAGTACCGCCGTGTCGAAATCGAGCAGTCCCATCCGACGATTGCCGCAGTCGAAAAGCATCTGGCCGTCGTGCAGATCGCGATGCGCGGGCACAGGAGCGCTGCCCGCAATCCCCCGAGCCGGATCGTCCAGGGTCAACAGCTTCTCGCGAACCCGCCCCTCGACCTCGGTCAATCGATCCGCATAACGGTCGGCCAACCCCCCCGGGTCGTACTCGCGCACGTTGCCAAACCACGTCGCGACCACGTCGGCCTCGGCCGCGGCGTCGTGCACCTGCCACGTGTCGGCCCGGCCGACGTCGCTCTGGACCATCCGCGCCCACGCCACCGACCATTCGTCCCACGCCAGTTCCCAGCAGTCCTGCTCCAGCTCCATCATGGGCTGGCCGGGCACCGTGCTCAGTGTGACCGAATACTCGGTGGTCTCCAGAACCTCTGGCACCGAGAACCCCGCTGCCCCGGCGAGAGCGCCCATCGTGGTGGTGGCCGCGGCGACGTCGGCGGATTTACCGGCGCGTAGGTGCTTCACGAAACCCTGCGAAGTCCGCTCGACCGCGCGTTTTCCCGCTCGATGGACGATCAGTTCGCCACCGGGCTGCAGCGACGGCAGTTTGCGGTCCTTGGCGTACGGTGCCAATTTCACACCGAACTCCGGGTCTTCCTTGACCGCGCGGATCCGCTGTAGCGAATCACGACATTCGTAGATCCGCTCCCCCTGTTTCCCCGGCCAAGAACGGCGTACCACCAGTCGTTCACCATTGATGTCGAACTGCATGGGAGCCTGTGAGAGCTCAACCCCCTGCGCCCCCTGGGGTGCTATCCCCGTCATGTCATTCCACCTTGCCCCTTAGCACGGCGTGCGCGAGATCAATACGCTGCCGTGCGTGATTGATGCAATCCGGATCGAGATTGCGGAACGCTTCGGTCACTCGCAAAAGCACATGGAACGCCGTCCACGCGCGCACGGATT
>JAKDKI010000362.1 GCA_030453435.1 Kocuria sp. | reverse complement strand
GGGCGTTCAGGACGATGCAGGTGAGTATCGAAACGAGTGGGTATGGATCGGTGGCGAATCACCGGTCACCGCTGCATACGTGGCGCCCGAGCACTCCCACATACCCGCAGCCATTAGGGACTTGATCAACTTCTTGCACCGCCGCGATTTGGATCCCACGGTTCAGTCGGCCATCGCTCACGCCCAGTTCGAGACCATCCCCCCCTTCACCGATGGCAACGGGCGAACCGGGCGGGCCATCGTGTCGTCGCTACTCCGTGCGCGTGGGACGGTTCAAAATGTCAACATTCCCATTTCATCGGGGTTGCTGCACGACATCGACGATTACATCGATGCTCTGAACGACTACCGCACCGGAAACCCCGCGTCCATCGTGGACTGTTTTTCCCATGCCGTTCTGGGGTCGCTCGCTAACGCAGACCAACTGATCAACGACATCCGCGACTTCCACGGACAAGTCCTGGATTCACGACGCCGCGTCACCACACCGCTGCGCGCGGTTGCCGAGTTGTGCTGCTCAGAACCTGCCTTCACGGCAGGAAGGGTGGAAAACATCGCGGGCATTTCGAAGGCAACCGCCTACCGCACAGTGGACTCACTGGCCGAAGCCGGGTTGTTACGAGAAGAACGGTCCATCAAAGTGCGGGGCCAGAAAGTGTGGGTGGTCCCCGCCGTCGTGAGAGCCCTGGACGACTTCGCGGAGCGCGCCGGTCGCAGGAACTTCGGCTCCTGACAGCGGCAACAGATGGCGGAGGATGACTAACCCAGCAGCCCGCTCACGCGACGCATGAGGTCGGCCAGGCGAGCGGCGTCGTCGCCCTGGAGCGCGGAGAAAAAGAGCTCCTGAACGTCGCGAGCGTGGGCAGGGCGGAGCTCGCGGAAGGCGCGTAGTCCTTCGGAGGTGAGCACCGCTTCCCAGCCGCGGCCGTCGCACTCCACACGGCGGCGTTCGACCCAGCCGCGCTTGCCCAACACACCGATCTGGTAGCTGAGCCGCGACGGGGAGAAAACCAGGCGGTGGGCCAACTCCCCCATGCGCATGCGGCGCTCGGGGGCGTTGTAAAGCAGCAAGAGCACCTGATAATCCATCAGGGAGCAGCCGTGGGCCTTGAGCCGCTCCTCGATACGCGCGGTGAGCTGTGCAGTGGTTTCGAAGTACACCTGCCACGCATCCCAATCTTGCTGGGACACGTCAGGGGCGCCCGCACCTCCCGTGCCGCCCGAACCCATCGCAGGCTCGGACGGCACGGACGCGCACGTCACGGTGTCGCTCACGATCCCACCGAGGCCAGCAGGCTCGCGAAATCGGGAACGTTGCTGAATTCATCCTTGACCTCGCGGCGCAGACCGGGGCGAGCGGCGTCGTCGTCGAGCGAACCGGACGCACCGCTCGGCGAACCGGCGAGCAACATGGTGCCGAGCGAGGCCCCCACGCGATCGATCCGTCGCTGCAGGTCATTGTGACCCCAGTCCTCCGAAGCCGCGTAGATACCCAGCGGCAACACGAGGGCCTTGAGGTAGCTCAGTAGCGGCCGCATGGCGGTGTCGAGCACGAGCGAGTGGCGCGGCGACCCGCCCGTCGCGGCAATCACGGTGGGCAGGTTCTCGAGCGCCGACTCATCGATCACGTCGAAGAACTGCTTGAACAACCCGGAATAGGACGCCTTGTACGTGGGCGAGGCCGCGACCAGACCGTCCGCGTTGAGCACGGTGTCGATCGCGTCCTGCACGGCTGGGGAGGCCACGTGCGTGATCATCATGTCGGTCAGCCCGTGGGCCAGGTCGCGCAGTTGGATGACCTTGATGTTCACGTGCTGCTCGGCATTCTCGACGGCGCCGCTCGCGGCCTTCGCGATCGCCTCACCCAGGCGCGTGGTCGTGGAGTCTTCTGATAGCCCAGCGGTCACCACCGCGAGGGTCAAACGATCAGTCATGGTGTCCTTCTCTCTGCGTACTGCTTGTTACTGCGTGGATTTACTTGGAGTTCTCGTGGTCGCGCTGAGCGGCTTCCGCCTGCTTGGCGCGATCCTTGACGGCCTGGGAATCCGGGCCGCCGCCGGGGATCGGATCCTTGCCGGCCTGGTGGCGGGCCACCAGGGACTCGTGGGTCGGAGCCTCGGGCACGTGCGCCGGGCGCAGCGCGTCGAATTCCTTGCGCAGCACCGGGAAGACTTCTTCGCCCAGCAGATCCATTTGCTCGAGCACGGTCTTCAGCGGCAGGCCGGCGTGGTCCATGAGGAACAGCTGACGCTGGTAATCACCGGCGTAGTCGCGGAAGGACAGGGTCCGCTCGACAACTTCCTGTGGCGAGCCCACGGTCAGCGGGGTCTGGGAGGTGAAGTCCTCCATGGACGGTCCGTGGCCGTAGACCGGAGCGTTGTCGAAGTACGGGCGGAATTCGCGCTTGGCATCCTGCGAGTTCTTGCGCATGAACACCTGGCCGCCCAGGCCCACGATCGCCTGGTCGTAGGAACCGTGACCGTAGTACTCGTAGCGCTGACGGTAGAAGTCCACCATGCGCTCGGTGTGCTCCTTGTTCCAGAAGATGTTGTTGTGGAAGAAGCCGTCACCGTAGAACGCGGCCTGCTCCGGAATTTCCGGGGAGCGGATGGAGCCGTGCCACACGAACGGGGCCACGTCATCCAGCGGACGCGGAGTTGACGTGAAGCCCTGCAGCGGGGTGCGGAACCGACCGGAGAAATCCACGTTCTCCTCGTGCCACAGGCGGTAGAGCAACTGGTAGTTCTCCACGGCCAGCGGGATGCCCTGACGGATGTCCTTGCCGAACCAGGGGTACACGGGGCCGGTGTTGCCGCGGCCCATGGTCAG
>JAKDKI010000361.1 GCA_030453435.1 Kocuria sp. | reverse complement strand
TGGACATCAGCGTCGAGTTCGTCTCCGACGACGCGAAGAAAGGGCTCCTGAACTCCTACAACAAGGTGGAGAACCTGAGCGACGGCACCGACGGGCAGAAGATCGCCCACGCCACGCTGTACCGGGGCGAGATCGCCACGCTCGACGAACTCGATGAGACGAACCCCGAGGAAGGGATCTACGCCGCCGACGACGGTTCGCAGATCGTCCAGGTCGCCGACTGCGCGTCCTCACCGCAGGACGACGACGCTGACATCACACTCGGCTTCAGCTACCCCGGGACCCGCAACTCCCTGGGGGACTCGTACGAGGTCTACAAGGACTTCGCGACGGCGAACCTCGCCGTCATGACCGACGGCAGTGTCTCGGTCGCCTCGACGGACACCGGCGACTGGACGCGCGACAGCTCCGGCAACTGGATCAAGGACTGATCTGGCGAGCTGCAAGAGCAACAACCCCGCAGCCATCCGGCTGCGGGGTTGCTCTTTTCCTCCGAAGACTCAGGTCACCAACCGCGACAGACCCCTTGCGGCCTTGTTTCCGAACCAGTAGACGACCCAGCACATGCCAAGAGCGCTACCGACCGTGGCGACGGCGATGATCAGCTTCAACCACCAGGCCTCCGCCGCTACGAACGACGCCCAGGCCCATCCGAAGATCTCGGGGATGCCGAACATCTGCCCGACGATGCCCAGAAGCATCCCCCCGACCATCACAGCAAACACATACGGCAACGACGCTACGGAGACCATCCCGATACCCGCCCAGGTCAGTGCACCCTTAAGCCGAGCGGCGATCTTCTCGAGCTTCTCAAACCACGAAGTGGCCTTCTGGAACACCTCTTCCACCTTGGCTACCATGTTGTCGCCAACGGTGACCACCCGACGCTCAAGCGATGACAGCGTTTCGGTCATGCGCTTCTCACTGGCGGCGATCTGTGCGCCGAGCTTGTCCACCAATCGGGGCGCGAGTGCCCGCGCGATACTCACGGCAAGCTTGTCCGGGTCAAGCCTCACCCGTCCGTTGGCGTGGACAGTTTCCGAGAGGGCCTTCAGCTCCGAGCGCACCTCAGAGCGAAAGGCCTCGTTCTGCTTCGCGTTCTCCTCCAACAAGGCGAGCATCTCCTTCTCGAACGGCCTCAATGAGCCTGCGTCGGGCTGCTGCGCGGGCTGCGCGCTGATGCGAGCCATGTTGATCATGCTCATGACTTCCTGCCTGCTCAGAGGAAGCTGCTCGTCGGTCGCGCGTGCCCCTGCGCTTGGCGGCATCGCCGTCGAGTCCTGACTCGTGTTCGATGGGGCGCTGGTCAGCGACTCGATCTTCTGTCCCTCGGACGTCGACTGGTCCCGCCTGTGTCGCGCTTCCTCCAACTCCTGCTGCTCGATCCTGTCCCAGACGCTCATGTCGCACCGTCCTTTCCTGGTTGTACTTGAAGATCTCCTGTGCACCCTCGTGGGTGAACTCCTCGGACAGCGACGAGGCCTTCCTGCGTCGCTTCCTCGACTTCTCGCCGGTCGTGTCGAGGGCCTTGTAGGTCCACCCGACCGACTCGTGGTCCTGGGTCGAGCCATCGGCGCTGGCCTTGATCGTGTGAACCTTCTCGTCCAGCTCGATGCCCTTCTCCGCCAGCACTCGCCGGTAGCTGGCGAGGTCGACTGACCGACGGTCAGCCAGCGACTCCTCAATCTGGTCGCCGAGCTGTCGGTCGAACTCCGAGACGGCCTCGCCCTCGCGCCGGTGCTCCCACAGCGAGCGCTGGTCCACGTTGCGTGAACCGCGCTCGGCCACGCGGAGCCCGTAGTCGCGCATCAGCTCGTCGTTCTGCTTCGCCACGTGCCAGTGCATGTTGTTGCCTTGGAGCGCACGGCAGGTGACGTTGTCGTGGTTGATGACCGTGATGTGGTTGTGCGGGTGACCGCCCGCACCGTCGACGTGCGTGATCACCAGCACGTCACTGTTGGGATGCAGCTTCTTCGCGAACCCATAGCCCAGGTCGTTGACCGTCTGCACGGCCTCGGGGTCGTTCGGGTCGAACTCGCTGCTCTCGAAGCTCTGGATCAAGGAGCGTGCCTCGATCCGGCGGCCATGCGCTGTCGCGAGTGCCTCGGCGCGCTCGACGAACTCCTCGGGGCTCTCGGCGTCCACGCGCAGTGCGGCCACCCGGTCGGTGCCCTCGGTCTTGTTGCGCCGGTACTTCTCGGTGCCCTTCGCCCCGTACAGCTCGTACTCGACCTTGGGCCGGGTCTTGGCGATGCGCTTGGAGTTGGTGACGCTCATGCCGCTCGCCTCGTCCCGCCCAGCTGCTCCTCGACGCGACGCAGCACGTCCGTCAGCTGAGCGAGCACCGCCAACGCCGTCGGACTGCCGAGCGTGGTAGCGCCGTCGCTGTGCGCCTTGCGCACCAGCTGGTTGAAATTCACGCCGATGCGGTTCACTTCGACGCGCAGCTCCCGCAGAGCAGGAGAGTCCGCAGTGACCCCTTCGGGGTCCGCGATCGCTGCCGCGATCGCCGTCGGCACGACCCCGCCCTCGTCGACGTCAAGGACGGAGGCGCGCACCAGTGCCGACGGAGCAACCCCCATCGCAAGGGCTCGCCGCCTCACGCGTGCGAGTTCTCCTTCGTCGAACCGCACGGTGAGTCGCTCACCCTTACTCGGCGGCCGCGTGTCTGGGTTGTTGCTTGCCATGTGAATCCCTCCTCCTTCGTCTTCGTGCTTCAAATGCCTGCCCTGCCCGGTCACCCAGACACATGAGGTGCAAGCAACCTTTTCGTCAGACATCGCTGGCGCTCGTCTTCCTCAAAGGCGCTTGCGGGGGGGGGCGGGCCCCCCCCC
>JAKDKI010000360.1 GCA_030453435.1 Kocuria sp. | reverse complement strand
GCGCGCCCCGTTGACGATCACAACATCATTGGCGTTCTCGGTCATTTGTCCTCCTACTGGGCGGACTCGCAGCACCCGCCCGTGAGCTGCATCACTGATTTATCGTTGACTTCATCCTACGGGTGCCACCAAGGGATCCGAGGTGTCGCGACGCGCGCCACAATTGGCCCGACCACCCACCCATGATGTTTGATGAGAAGGTACCCATCCAGAGCGGCCGAGAGATCTGGCTCGTTGACGCCGCAGCAACCCGGGATTCAGCCCACGGTGCTACCGCCAGGACCGATGGAAAGGACTGTTAGTTCATGCCACAGAACACCGATCGCATTCAGACCACGCACGTGGGATCGTTGCCCCGCACCCCTGATCTACTGGAGGTCAATAGGCGCTTCCAGGAGGGCGAGGCCTCCGCCCAGGAGTTAGATGCCGCGCTCGACAACGGCGTGATCGACATCGTCCGCAAGCAGCGTGAGATCGGCCTGGACATCGTCAATGACGGCGAATACGGCCACGCCATGTCCTCCTCCGTGGATTACGGCGCGTGGTGGAACTACTCGTTCTCCCGCCTGGGCGGGCTGACCCCCACCAACGAGGACCGTTGGAAGGACGCAGAGGTCAAGCGTTCCTCCCCCGGCAACATTGTTCTGACCAGCTTCCCGGACCGCCGCGATCGCGCTCGCTTCCGCGAGGCCTACGAGGACCCCACTGCGGGCGTCCTCGCGCACCGCGCCTCAGTTGCTCAACCCAAGATCACGGGCCCCCTGACCTACACCGGTCAGGACGCCGTGGCCGGTGATATCCGCCGCCTCAAGGACGCGATGACCGAGACCGGCGCCCAGCAGGGTTTCGTGGCCGCGCTGTCCCCGGGTTCCTGTGCGCGTGTTCGCAACGAGTACTACTCGACCGATGAAGAGCTCGTATACGCCTGCGCGGACGCCATGCGCGAGGAGTACAAGGCCATCGTCGATGCCGGCCTGACGGTTCAGATCGACGACCCCTCCATTGCGGAGTCCTGGGACCAGATCAACCCCGAGCCCACCGTGGAGGACTACCTGGCCTTCACCAAGATCCGCGTGGACGCCCTCAACTACGCCCTGCGCGACCTGCCCGAGGACCAGATCCGCTTCCACCTGTGCTGGGGATCGTGGCACGGCCCGCACACCACTGACCTCGAGTTCAAGTACCTGGTGGACCTCATGCTCACCATCAACGCCGGCGGCTACAGCTTCGAGGCGTCCAGCCCCCGTCACGGACACGAGTGGAAGGTCTGGAAGGACCACAAGCTCCCCGAGGGCAAGGTGGTCTACCCCGGCTTCGTCTCTCACTCGACCAACGTGGTGGAGCACCCGGAGCTCGTGGCCGACCGCATCGAGCAGTACGCGTCCGTGGTGGGTCGCGAGAACGTCATCGCGTCCACCGACTGCGGCCTGGGCGGTCGCATTCACCCCTCGATCGCGCTCGCCAAGCTTGATTCCCTGGTCGAAGGCTCGCGCCTTGCGACCGAGCGCTTGTTCTAGCAAGGTTCGCAAGCGGCGTCGGCAATTCGTCGACGACGCCGCTCGCCGCCTGAACCACGTGTGGCCCGTCATACTGACGGGCCACACGGCTTTAAGGACGATGGCCGCCGCAATCCGATGAGAAGTCCCAGCGCTATGGGCGGGGACACGCCCCGAGCGGACAGAATTTGTTTGCCCAACCCATGCCCGGTGAACACCGAAATAGCTGGTCAGCGCAGGACCATGGCGCCACGCCTCACACGCGTTTCCTCAAACCTTTGATAATTTTGCGCAGAACTAGTGACGCGAGTCACGATCATCAGTATCATCGACTCCAACGACCATTCGGTCAGTAATCACAGATTTTGCCGGGCCCGGACCGCGCAACTCATGATCCTGGAGCTTCCATGGCTACAAACGCAGCTTCCCCGCCCGCACAGCAGCAGGCGCACACCATGTCCCGCGAAGAGCGCAAAGTGCTCGCCGGCACGCTGGTGGGTACCACCATCGAGTGGTACGACTTCTTCATCTACGCGCAGGCCGCCGCCTTCATCCTGGCCGCGCACTACTTCAATCCGCTTGGCGAAGACAATGCGGCCTTGGCGCAAGTGGTCGCCTGGGCCTCCTTGGGCATCAGCTTCCTGTTCCGGCCGCTGGGTGCCATCGTAGCTGGTCATATCGGCGATAAATATGGCCGTAAGATCACGCTCGTCTTAACCTTATTCGGCATGGGCGCGGCCACCACGCTGATTGGCCTGCTTCCCACCTACGAACAGATCGGCATCGCCGCGCCTATCATCTTGATCTGCCTTCGCATCCTGCAGGGCTTCTCCGCCGGCGGCGAATGGGGCGGCGCCGCTCTGATGGCCGTGGAGCACGCACCCAACCACAAGCGCGGCATGTTCGGCGCATACCCGCAGATCGGCGTGCCCCTGGGCATGCTGATGGCCACCCTGTTCATGTTCGGCCTGACCTCCATGCTCACGGCCGAGCAGTTCGAGTCCTGGGGCTGGCGCGTTCCGTTCTTGTTCTCGATCGTGCTGATCGGTGTGGGCTACGCGATCCGTCGCGCGGTGGACGAATCCCCTGTGTTCGTAGCCATGCAGCAGCGTGCCAAAGAATCTTCTGCCCCGCTGGGTCAGCTATTCCGCACCAACAAGCGCGAAGTAACCTTGGCCGCCCTGATCTTCGCAGCCAACAACGCCGCTGGCTACTTGGTCATCGCATTCTTCGCTTCCTACGGTGCCACGGTCCTGGGAATGCCTCGATCTCAAACCCTGGTCGCGTCACTGATCGGCGGTGTGGGCTGGTTGATCTTCACGATGCTTGGCGGCTGGATGTCCGACAAGAT
>JAKDKI010000062.1 GCA_030453435.1 Kocuria sp. | reverse complement strand
GGGGGGGGGGGGGGGTGGGGCCCACCGGGGCCCCGGGCCCTGGGGGTGGGGGGGGCCCTTCAAAACCCGGGCGCCGCCCAACTTGGGGGGGGGGGGCGACGTCGTTAATCTGGCAGCCTACTCAGGCTGATTCGGGATGGTTAGCGGACCGAAGACGAACCTCCCGATGAGTGGCCCTCAGGACCGCGCTCGTCCGCGGCCTTACCGGTGGGCTGCACCGTGGCCGTGGGGGCAGCCGAATCCACGTCATCCTGGTCGAGGTCCGGGGACGGTGTCTTGACCTCGCCCGTGGATTCGAATTCCTGCTGCTGACCGTGCACGGTATCCACCATGTTGCGGAACTTGGCGCGGGAGTCGATGAGCTCTTCCTTGTGCTTCTCCGAGATCTTGGGGAACTGCTGGGTGAGTTCGGCGATCTTGGTGGAGATTCGGGTGCGCTCCTCTGCCGGGGCGTCCTTGGGCAGGGCCAGGTACTGCTCGGACAGGTCCAGGGTCTTCTGAATAATGCGCAGGGCACGACCCTTGGGGCTGTACAGGGAGGCCAGCACGGTGATGACCAGGACCGAGATGATCACGGTCAGGGACAGACCAATACCCACCTCGACCACGGGAACGGGCTCGCCGTTGTTGATGAACGGGAGAGTGTTCTCGTGCAGAGCGTGCAGCATCAGCTTGATACCGATGAACAGCAGGATGAGCGAGAGGCCCCACGAGAGGTAGATCAAGCGATCCAGCAGACCGTCAATCAGGAAGTACAACTGGCGCAAACCCATGAGGGAGAACGCAGTGGCCGTAAACACGATGTACGGCTCCTGGGTCAGACCGAAGATCGCGGGAATGGAGTCCAGGGCGAACAAGATGTCGGTACCGCCGATGGCCACCATGACCAGCAGCATGGGGGTCATGACCTTCTTGCCGTTCTCCATGGTGAACAGCTTGTCGCGATCGTAGTAATCCGTGGTCGGCAAAACCTTCTTGGCCAACCGCACGACAAAGTTGTCCGCTTCATCCGATTCCGAATCCGTGACTTCGCCCTTGATGAGCTTGCCGGCGGTGTAAATGAGGATCAAACCGAACAGGTAGAAGACCCACGAGAACGCGTTGATGGCCGCGGCGCCGATGAAGATGAAGACGGTACGGGCGATCAGTGCGAACACAATGCCGAACAACAGGACCTTCTGCTGGTCCTCACGCGGCACCTTGAAGGAAGCAATGATGATCAGGAACACGAACAGGTTGTCTACCGACAGCGCCTTCTCCGTGATGTAACCGCCGTAGTACTCAGCCGTGAGCTGCGGGCCGTCCATCCAGAGAATGACCAGACCGAAGAGCAGAGCAATACCCACGTACACGGCCGACCAGATGGCGGCCTCTTTAATGGTGGGTTCGTGCGGTTTCCGTACGTGGAAGAAAAAGTCATAGGCCAAGAGACCCAGAATCAATGCAAGGGTGATGCCCCATTGCAGGCCGGTAATTTCCATGTGTCAGCACTTTCCGTTAAGAGATCCGGTTCATTACCGTGGGTCTCTCCACCGTTCGACGCTCGCCCGACTCACTTCTGAAAGTGGTCTTGGCACCATGGTGATCGGTTGCTGTGCCCGGAGTGGCATCCATGCCGCTCGTGCTGACGTTCACAGTTCTTAGGGATACTCCCCCACGTTGTGGTTCGACCTAGTTTACACAGCCGCCGGGGCTGGTCAGGCGTGACCGGCATCTTTCATGCGCCGCAGTTCCTTCTTGAGGTCGGCCAACTCGTCTCGCAACCGGGCAGCGAGCTCGAACTGCAGCTCGGCCGCCGCGTTACGCATTTGCTCGCTCAATTGCTCAATGAGTTCCACAAGATCCTCTGCCGGAGCAGCCTGAACACCGTCTCGCAAGAGCTTGGACTCCGCCTTGGAGGCCGCTTCTCGCTGGTCGTCCGAGGCCCCCTTCTTCTTACCGCCCTTGACCGGAGCGGTGTGGTCGTTGGCGGCGGCTCGCTGAGCCAAGAGAGTCCTGGTGTCTTCATCCTCGCGGGCCAGCTGATCGGTGATGTCCGCGATGCGCTTGCGTAAGGGTTGCGGATCGATCCCGTGTTCCTTGTTGTAGGCCACCTGGATCTCACGGCGACGATTCGTCTCGTCGATGGCCGTTTCCATGGAGTCGGTGATCTTGTCCGCGTACATGTGAACTTCGCCGGACACGTTACGAGCTGCGCGGCCAATGGTCTGAATCAACGACGTGGTGGAACGCAGGAAGCCTTCCTTGTCTGCATCCAGGATGGCCACGAGTGAAACCTCCGGGAGGTCCAAGCCCTCACGCAGCAAATTGATACCCACGAGCACGTCGAAGGTGCCCATCCGCAGGTCCCGCAGCAATTCCACGCGCTTGAGCGTGTCCACGTCCGAGTGCAGGTACTGGACACGCACCCCGTGTTCCATCAGGTATTCGGTGAGGTCCTCGGCCATGCGTTTGGTGAGCGTTGTGACCAGTACGCGTTCGTTCCGTTCCACGCGCAGCTCGATTTGTTCGAGCAGATCGTCGATCTGCCCCTTGGTGGGCTTCACCACCACCTGCGGGTCCACCAGACCGGTGGGGCGGATGATTTGCTCCACCGCAGAATCCACCTTGGCCATTTCGTACTTGCCCGGTGTAGCGGACATGTACATGGTCTGTCCGATGCGTTCCAGGAACTCATCGAATTTCAGAGGGCGGTTGTCCATGGCCGAGGGCAGACGGAAGCCGTGTTCCACCAGGGTGCGCTTACGGGACATATCCCCCTCGTACATGCCGCCGATCTGGGGCACGGTGACGTGGGACTCGTCAATGATGAGCAGGAAGTCGTCCGGGAAATAGTCCAGCAGACAGTGCGGTGCGGAACCACGCGGGCGGCCGTCAATGTGCAACGAATAGTTCTCGATGCCGTTGCAGTAGCCCATCTGCTCCATCATTTCGAGGTCGTAGGTGGTGCGCATGCGCAGCCGCTGTGCCTCAACGAGCTTGTTCTGGGACTCCAGTTCCTGGAGGCGTTCCTGCAGCTCGTTCTGAATGGTTTCCACCGCCCGGGCCATGCGTTCTGCGCCGGCCACATAGTGCGAGGCGGGGAACACATACATTTCCTGTTCCTCGTTCACGATCTCCCCCGTGAGCGGGTGCAGGGTGTAGATCGACTCGATCTCGTCCCCGAAGAACTCGATGCGGATGGCCAGTTCTTCGTACATGGGAATGATTTCCACGGTGTCCCCGCGTACGCGGAACGTACCGCGGTGGAAATCCACATCGTTTCGGGCGTACTGCATGTTCACGAACTGGCGCAGCAGGTCGTCACGGTCCATTTCCTGCCCCACGGCAAGGGTGACCATCTGCTTGACGTACTCTTCCGGCGTGCCCAAGCCATAGATGCACGAGACCGTGGAGACGACCACGGTGTCGCGGCGGGTCAGCAGCGAGTTGGTTGCGGAGTGGCGCAGTCGCTCGACTTCCTCGTTGATCGAGGAGTCCTTCTCGATGAACGTATCGGTCTGTGGGACGTAGGCTTCAGGCTGGTAGTAGTCGTAGTAGGAAACGAAGTATTCGACCGCGTTATTGGGCAGCAGTTCACGCAGCTCGTTGGCCAGCTGCGCAGCCAGTGTCTTGTTCTGCACCAGCAACAGAGTGGGTCGCTGGACGGCCTCGATGAGCCACGCTGCGGTGGCCGACTTACCGGTACCCGTGGCGCCCATGAGGACGACATCTTTTTCGCCGCCCTGAATGCGTTCGGTCAGCTCCGCAATGGCCTTGGGCTGATCGCCCGCGGGCTGGAATTCGGAAACCACCTCGAACGGTGCGACGACGCGATTGATTTTCTGAGCCAGCGACATGCCACCAGAATACGCGCCCCCTCCGACACGCTAACCGCGCTGTGAGCGCCACCAATCATCAACCTGACGCAGCAGATCAGCCACCGTTCCAGAGTTGTCGAACACCGTGGTTGCCGCGGCCCGGCGTTGCGCATCCGTGGCCTGCGCGGCAATCCGGCGTCGCGCATCGTCGGGCCCCATTCCGCGATCGGTCACCATGCGACGCACCCGCTCCCCGATCGGTGCCTCAACCACCAAGACCTGGTCCATGTCCCTGTGCTGGCCGGTCTCGACCAGCAGCGGCATGTCGTAGACGATGACCGATCCGGGCGCTGCGCCCGCGATCAACCGAGCGGTCTCTTCACGAACCAGTGGGTGAATAATGCCGTTCAAAGCTTGAAGTTGCAGTTCATCGTTGAACACGATGTTCGCCAACTCTTGGCGCAGCAGTTCGCCGGTCTGTGGGTCGATGACCGAAGTGCCGAAGTGTTCCTGGATCGCCGTGTGTCCGCGCTCCCCGGGTTTCTGGAGCTCACGAGCGATCGCATCCGCGTCGATCACCACTGCCCCCAGTTCGGCCAGGCGCCGGGAGACGGTGGACTTACCGGAAGCGATCCCCCCGGTCAGGCCCACCGTCTCCGTGGCTCGGCTGGACTCCGCAGAACGAGTATCAGTCACGAGCCGCTTCACTCTTCTCGGCGATGTCAGGCACGGCAGGCACCACGTACTCGTCCCAGATCCGCTGCACCTGGGAGCGGAGGGACTCGTTGTCGCCATCGTTGACCACCACGTCGTCTGCGATCTCACGGCGTTCGTCGTCGCTGGTGGAATCGTCAACGCGCTCCCACGCTTGTTCACGAGTCATGCCCGATTCCTGCACCAAGCGCTCCACTCGCATATCCGCGGGTGCCTCCACAGCGATCACGACGTCGAATCGTTCGGACTGACCCGATTCCACCAAGTCTCGGACGTCCTGAACGAGGACCGTGTCTGGGCCGGCTCGACGGCCGCGGTGGCGGGATTCTTCTCGCACCAGCGGCAGCACGAGTTCGTTGATGCGTTCCCGTGCCGTGGAGTTATTGGATTTCAGGTCGATCAGGGCGGCCAAGTCCACGGATCCGTCGGGAGCCGTTACGGCGTCGCCGAACATTCGGACGATCTCATCGTGGGCTTCGGTGCCCTGTCGCAGGACATGGGCCCAGATTTCGTCGTTGTCGACCACCGTGGCGCCGAGGTCCCTGAAGGCCCGGGCGACCGTGGTCTTGCCCGAGGAGTAACCTCCGATGAGGGCCATCTGCAGGACCGGCTGGCCTTCCTTCTCGCGCTGCCAGTGCCACGTTCGAGGCTGGTGGGTGTTGTGCTCCGGCTCCGTGCCCACCTCGTACTCGGGGCGCATCACGTAGTCTTCAACCGCGGTGGAACCGTCCCGGGCCCGTCGGTGGTACTCCTCCACGGGCAGCACCTGCTTCCACTGGCGTGTCCGCATGGGCTTGACCGTTCCGGCGTCCTCTCGAATGGCTTGGAACAACATGATCGCCTGGACGAACGTCATAAGCATGACGGGAGCACCGATCACAATGATGACTTCCTGCAGGGCGGCCAGCCCGCCCTCACCGGAGGTCGTGATGATGGCGGTACACACCGCGCCGACCGACAAGGCCCAGAAAACTCGCTGCCGCCTGGGTCCTTCATCCTCGTAGCCCGATGCCATGGAATCCATCACCAGGGCACCCGAGTCGATGGAGGTGATGAAGAAGACCGTGATCACGATCAGGGCCAGGACCGCAGTCACCTCGAAGAGGGGGAAGTTCTGCAACAGCTGGAACAGCGCCGCTTCCACGTTGCCCTCGTCCACGATGGTTTCCGTCATGGATCGCTCGGTACCCGGGGCGCGGTCGATCTGGAAGGCGCTCAGACCGTAGATCCCCATCCAGATCACCACGAACACGGAGGGCACACCCAAAACGCCGAGCACGAACTGGCGAATGGTGCGGCCCCGAGAAATCTTGGCCACGAACATGCCTACGAAGGGCGCCCAGGTCACCGTCCACGCCCAGTAGAAGACGGTCCAGTCACCGGACCATTCACCGTTTCCGAACGTGTCGTTGAAGAACGCCAGCGTGGGCAGTGCATTCAAGTAGCTGCCGGCGGATTCCACGATGCCGCGCATGAGCTGCATGCTGGCGCCGGCCATGAGGATGAAGACGAGCAGGGCCACCGCGGCAATGATGTTCACGTAGGACAGTCGCTTCACGCCCTTGTCCATGCCCGCCACCACGGACGCGAGTCCCACGGCGGTCACCACGGCAATGATGGCTGCCTGGATCCAACCCGCCATGGGAATGCCATACACGTAATTCATGCCGCTGTTGATCTGCATGGCCCCGAGACCCACGGAAACGCCCAAGCCAAATACTGTGGCCACAATGGCCAGGATGTCGATGGCCTTACCGATCGGACCGTGGATGCCGTCGCCCAGCAGAGGCTGGAACGCGGAGGACACTCGCGGCGGTAGCTTCCGCTTGTACGTGAAGTACCCGAAGGCCAGGCCGGGCACGATGAAGATGCCCCACATGTGCAAACCGAAGTGGAAGTTGGAGATGTTCAACGCTTCCACGGCCGCCTGGTCAGAGAACGCTTCCGTACCGTACATGGGTGGATTGGCGTAGTGGTTCATGGGCTCGGCCACGCCCCAGAACATCAGGACCGCGCCAAGGCCAGCGGCGAAGAGCATGCCGAACCAAGCGATACCTGAATACTCGGGCTCGGAATCGTCGTCGCCTATTTTCAATCGGCCGTACCTACTAATGGCCAAGGCGATCGCAAAAACAACCATGGCCGTCACGCTGAACGTGAAGAACCAGCCTGCCTCGTAACGAAGCGCGGTGGAGGCGGCTCCGAAGAACGCTTGAACTTGGGTGGGGAAGATTCCCATGGCCGCGGTGAACAGGATGATCAGTCCCGCGGAGATGAAGAAAATGGAGGGGGTGGTTCTCAGGCCTAGTCGATCGTGCAAACGATTGAACATGTTCCATGACTTCCGAATTGGCGGAGCCGGCACCGTGAGACAGATCACGACCGGATGATAACGGTCCATAACTGTACCGACCCGTCACGAACTTGCGGATATTGGCGCACCTTCAGCCACGACCGTTACTTCTTCGTAACGTTCTCTCGTCACTGGCTGGAAACGCGCACCAAGATCAGCCGAGTCCCTCCCGCACACCGGGGCGGAACGCAACGAACAGCCAGATCCCATTGACTAGCACCAACGCGATGCCGGGGAGCCCCAGCATCAGATTTCCCGGTGCGACCACTGCCGACAAGGCCGCGTGGATTAACCCCACGGTCGCGAATACTGCGCCGGCATACCAGCCTTCGCGGAGCCGCTTGCGCAGTGGGATGTACACGGCCATGTACATCCCAACCAAGAGGATCAGCCCGACCACCGCTCCGACCCAGTACGCGTTTTCCGGCGGCGCACCGAACGGCGCATCCTCGAAGGCGCGATGAGTGACCTGACCGGTGATGATGTTGGTGATGACGGTCGTGAGGTACAGCAAGCCGGACACAACGGTGAGCGTCAGCAGTTTCCTCACGTGATTGTCGACCTCGGGGTCGATCTGTCGATTGCGTGCCGATGAACCGAGAGATTCTTCACGCCGTGTTGTCGTGCTCATGGTGGCTACCACTTTCTCGAGTGCTATTGCACGCCATGTTCCTCCCAGTGCTCGTGTGATACAAGGCACATGGCAAGGCTCCTGGGAAGTAACCTCGCGTCGCGGGTCAGAAGTCGTGCGGTGGCCGCACCCTAGACTGGTGGCCATGCCCATCGACCCGAACGTTTCCTATACGGTGCTGCGCGCAAGTTCCGTCCACGAACACGAGATCGAGATCAAGAAATCCCGATTCCTTGCACTGCTGAAACGGGTCGATTCAGAGGACGGTGCCCGAGACTTCATTGCCTGCACCAAGGCCCAATACCGCGACGCCCGGCATCACTGTTCGGCCTTCCTGCTGGGCCCCACTCGCGAGACGGGTCGCACGTCCGACGACGGCGAGCCGTCCGGCACCGCGGGCATGCCCATGATGCAGACGCTGACGTCCCACAAGTCACCGACGCAACGCGAACAGGAACTCGAGGGCGACCTCTCGGACATCTGCGCGGTGGTGGTTCGCTGGTTCGGCGGGGTCAAGCTCGGTGCCGGCGGGCTGGTCCGTGCTTACTCCGGGGCGGTTGCCGAGGCGCTCGAGACCGCCCCGCTCAAGACCCGCATGCGGTCACGTTCCCTCTCCGTTCGCCTCGACCATTCGGACGCCGGTCGCATCGAGGACGACGTGCGCACGGCCGGGTTCACGGTGCTGCCCACCAGTTATGAGGCCGACGCCGCCGTGCTCACCCTCGCGGTTCCTGATCGTGAGACCGATGTGCAGGAAGCACTGGACACCGTGACCTCCTTGACGGCAGGAAACTACACGCCGGAACTCGGTGGCGTCGACTGGCACGATATCCCCTTGCTGTAGCTCTGTCCGAGCTGCACTCCCGCCAGCAATCCGCGGCCCCTCCTCCCCCGCATCAGATGATCACCGGCCACCGCTAACGTCGCCCGGACATGACAGAACCCCGCACGGCTATACCGTGCGGGGTTCTGCGATTCAGATGTGCAAACCGCCGGAGCGGCTCAGCTCACCCTGTGACTCAGTTGCCGGTCAGCTTCTCGCGCAGAGCAGCCAGAGCTTCGTCGGAAGCCAAGGTGCCTGCGTCCTCGGCCGGAGCCTCGGAGGAGTAGCTGGTCGGAGCGGCGGGGCCGGAGTTGCTGCTGCTGGAGTTCGAGGAGGAAACGGCTGCTTCCTGGTCCTCGGCCAGGTGCTTCTGCACCTGCTCCTTGTGAGCTTCCCAGCGAGCCTGAGCGTCAGCGTACTGCTGCTCCCAAGCTGCGCGCTGCTCCTCGTAGCCTTCGATCCACTCGTTGGTCTCGGGATCGAAGCCCTCGGGGTACTTGTAGTTGCCCTGCTCGTCGTACTCGGCAGCCATGCCGTACTGAGCGGGATCGAACTCGGTGGACTCCGGATCCACGCCCTCGTTGGCCTGCTTCAGGGACAGCGAGATGCGGCGACGGTCCAGGTCGATGTCGATGACCTTGACGAACAGTTCCTCGTTCACGGAGACGACCTGCTCGGCCATGTCCACGTGACGCTGTGCCAGCTCGGAGATGTGCACCAGGCCCTCGATGCCGTCTTCGACGCGCACGAACGCACCGAAGGGAACCAGCTTGGTGACCTTGCCCGGGACAACCTGACCCAGGGCGTGGGTGCGTGCGAAGAGCTGCCAGGGATCTTCCTGGGTGGCCTTGAGGGACAGCGAAACACGCTCGCGGTCCATGTCCACGTCCAGAACCTCGACGGTGACTTCCTGGCCAACCTCGACGACCTCGGAGGGGTGGTCGATGTGCTTCCAGGACAGCTCGGACACGTGCACCAGGCCGTCGACGCCACCGAGGTCCACGAAGGCACCGAAGTTGACGATGGAGGACACGGTGCCGGTGCGGACCTGGCCCTTCTGCAGCTGCTGCAAGAAGTTCGCGCGGACCTCGGACTGGGTCTGCTCGAGCCAGGCACGGCGGGACAGGACCACGTTGTTGCGGTTCTTGTCCAGCTCGATGATCTTGGC
>JAKDKI010000359.1 GCA_030453435.1 Kocuria sp. | reverse complement strand
CGGTCAGCGGACCAGCCCAGTTCGGCCAGGGCGGAGGAGGGGTCGGCGTAGGACACGGCGGCGTCGCCGGCTCGGCGGGGCGCGATCTCGTAGGCGATGTCGCGACCGGAAGCCTTCTGGAACGCCTCTCGAACCTCGAGAACTGAATAGCCGCGTCCGGTGCCCAGGTTCCACACGTGCACGCCGGGGTCTTGGCTGATGCGGTCCAGGGCCTTGAGGTGCCCGTCGGCCAGATCCACCACATGAATGTAATCGCGCACACCGGTGCCGTCCGGAGTGGGGTAGTCGTCGCCGAAGACCATGAGCTTCTCGCGGCGGCCCACGGCAACCTGCGCCACGAACGGCATCAGGTTGTTGGGGATGCCTGAGGGGTCCTCACCGATCCGGCCGGATTCGTGCGCGCCCACAGGGTTGAAGTACCGCAGCAGCGCCACGGCCCAGCGCTCGTCGGAGGCGGCGAGGTCCGCGAGCATGTCCTCGATGTGTTCCTTGGTGCGCCCGTACGGGTTCTGCGCGTCCATGTTCTGCTTCTCGGTGAGCGGCATGGTCTCGGGTGCGCCGTACACGGTGGCCGATGACGAGAAGACGATGGAGCGGCAGTCGTTCTCGTCCATGGCCCACAGCAGGTTCACGGTGCCGGACACGTTGTTCGTGTAGTACCACAGGGGCTTTTCATTGGACTCGCCCACGGCCTTGAGGCCCGCGAAATGAATGACGGCCTCGGGGCGGTGACGTGCGAACACGTCGTCGAGTCCGGCGCGGTCCAGCAAATCGACTTTCTCGAACGCGGCAATCTCGCGGCCGGCCAATTCCTGGACCCGTTCCAGAGAGGTCTTTGAGGAGTTGGAGAGATTGTCCAACACCACCACGTCATGGCCTGCTTGGAGCAGAGCCAGAACAGTGTGCGAGCCGATATAGCCGGTTCCACCGGTCACGAGAATCTTCATGGGCACCAGCTTAGTCAGTTCAAGCTGGATCCTGGGTTGTTGCAGTACTGATCACCACTTGTGTGGACGGCGGCGCCGTTTGTCCGTCTTCGGTCAGTTCTTCGGCGGATTCCCACCCGGGCACGGGAGAGAAGCGGGTGGAGGTCTGGTGTTCACGGTCCCAGGTCTGCCCGTCGTACCTCACCCGCGTAATCCCCAGACGTTCTGCGTTCGCCACGGACCAGTGCGCTGCGGCCCAGCCGGCCTCAGAATTCTCGGGATCGACGACGGCGCTCTCACCGTCCGCGCGCACCTCACCCAGCGTGTCGCCGTAGTCCCGCTGGAGTCCGACCGTGGTCCGATCAGCCCGCTGAGCGGGAGTTGCGGCACCGTCAGCGGTGGAGGGGGATTTCGCCACCGGGTCCAAGATGCAGTTGAGCAAGCCCGGCTGTGTGCCGTGGAAGGCATCCGTGAGAGCGGTGGAACTGCCCTCGTGCTTGGCGTAGCCGTCCGGAACACCGGACTGTTGGACGGCCTGGGCTGCCTGTGTCACGGACATCGAGTGGTAGTCCACGTGTTCCAGGTGGTTGTAGAAGGCCACCGTGGCGTAGTGGGGATCCATGATTTCTTCGATGGTGCCCCAACCTTGCGAAGGTCGTTGCTGGAAGAGTCCCACGGAATCCCGATCACCGTAGTCGATGTTGACCAGTTCGGATTCTTGCTGGGCGGTGGCCAGTGCCACCACCGAGGCCCGGTGATCCATGTCCCGTGCCAGTGCCTCCGCGGAGACGATCGAGGCGTTGAGCGTCTGCTCCGGGGTGAATGTGTGTTTGTCACCGGTCGAGGAGACCACGGTGCACCGTGGGTCGCCCACGGCGGGCTTGCCGGCAATCAGGTTGACACCCACGAATAGGGCAGCCGCAATCAACGCGCAGACCAGGACAATGATCAGAATGAGTTTGACGGCGGCATGGCGGCGACGACCGAATGACGTGGAAGGCATGATTCCCCGGAGTGGACGGTTGAAGAGTCGAGTCTAACGCCGAGCCCGCGGCACCTCGGAGCGAGATACCGCGGGCTCACCGGCTTCAGTGGGTGTTCCTAGTTGGCGTGCAGGGCGGGGTTGAGCTCAATGGCCCCACCCTCGCGGGGCAGCGCCTCGACCGCACCATTAGTCGAGTTGCGGCGGAACAGCAGGTTGGAAATGCCGGACAGCTCGGAGGCCTTGACCACGCGGGAATCGGCGCGAGCTTCGAGCAGGGTCACGCGCGTTCCGGCGGTGACATAGAGGCCGGCCTCGACCACGCAGTCATCGCCCAGGGAGATGCCAACACCCGCGTTGGCGCCCAAGAGGCAACGCTGGCCCAGAGTGATGCGCTGCTTGCCGCCGCCGGACAAGGTACCCATGATGGACGCGCCACCGCCGACGTCGGTGTGGTCGTTGACCACGACACCGGCGGAAATACGTCCCTCTACCATGGCGGAGCCCAGGGTGCCGGCATTGAAGTTCACGAAGCCCTCGTGCATCACGGTGGTGCCCTCGCCCAGGTACGCGCCCAAGCGCACACGGTCCGCGTCGCCGATACGCACACCGGTGGGGACCACGTAGTCCACCATGCGGGGGAACTTGTCCACGCCGAACACGGTCACGTGCCCACCCGCGCGCAGCCGCACGAGAGCGGTGGTCAGCTCCTCGGCCAGAACGGGACCGCGGCTGGTCCACGCTACGTTGGCCAACTGGCCGAACACGCCGTCCATGTTGAGGGTGTTGGGCTTGGCCAAGCGGTGGGACAGAAGGTGCAAGCGAAGGTAGGCGTCCGCGGCGTCGGCGGGGGCGGCGTCGAGATCAATCACGGTGGTGACGATTTCGGAACGCACGTTGCGATCGGGATCGGTGGTCGCGGCCACGCGCAGGTCTGCCTCGAATGAGGTGTCGGCATTGGGGCTCAGCG
>JAKDKI010000358.1 GCA_030453435.1 Kocuria sp. | reverse complement strand
AGAAGCTGCAGCACTTTGGTTTGGGTGCTGCTGCGGCCGCTGCATTGTTGACCGCCACCGGTTGCGGGTACGTGAGCCCTCAGGCCACCGCCGATGAATACGCCCCCTCTGACGGCATCCAGGCCGAATTGGGTGACGTGTCGGTGCGCAACTTGATGATTCTCGCCGAAGATGAGAACTCCGAGGGCCGTGTGATCGGCACCGTGATCAATGACAGTGCCGAACCCGCCACCTTGACCATCGACGCTGACGGAGCAACGGCAGAGGTCGAGGTTCCCGCCAACGACCAGGTGATGCTGGAGAAGGCAGAGCCCGTCACCATTGATCAGGCCGGCGCCATGCCAGGTCTGATGGTCGAAACCGAACTCGAGGCGGACGGCCAGTCCTCCACCCAGTCAGTACCCGTGCTGGACCACACTTACCCGCGCTACGCATCGCTGATGCCCGGTGGCGCACCGTCCACCCCGGCGAACCCCTCCAACACCCCCAAGGCGGAGTCCGAAGAGGGCGGTCACTGACCGAGCTGAACTCCTGAATAAGTTGAGGGCCGCATCCCCGTGGGATGCGGCCCTCAACTTATGTGTTGCGGCGGGTACGAGCCCGATCAGGCCTCGAACTTGTAGCCCAGACCCCGCACCGTCACGATGTGCCGGGGTTGCGAAGGATCCGGTTCCACCTTGGACCGCAGTCGCTTGATGTGCACGTCCAAGGTCTTGGTATCGCCCACATAGTCCGATCCCCAGACGCGATCGATGAGCTGCCCGCGCGTGAGCACTCGGCCCGCATTGCGCAGCAACATCTCCAGAAGTTCGAACTCCTTGAGTGGCATGGTCACTGCTTCTCCCGCGACACTGACCACGTGACGCTCCACGTCCATGCGGACCGGGCCGGCGGCCACGGTAGCCGTGATGAGTTCTTCGGGTTCCGCCCGGCGGCGGAGCACGGCACGAATCCGGGCCACGAGTTCGCGAGCCGAATACGGTTTGGTCACGTAGTCGTCCGCACCCAGTTCGAGTCCCAGGACCTTGTCGATCTCCGCGTCCTTGGCGGTCAACATGATGATCGGAACGGTCGATTGCTGACGGATCTGCTTGCAAACTTCCGTTCCCGACTGCCCGGGCAACATCAGATCCAGGAGTACGAGATCCGCCCCCGCCCGTTCGAACTCGCTGACCGCGGACAGGCCGTCGGCCACCACGGTTACCTCAAAGCCTTCTTTGCCCAGCAGGTAGGCCAGGGGATCGCTGAGAGACTCTTCGTCCTCGACCATCAGAATGCGGGTCACTTACGCTCCTCCTCTAGGTGCATACGTTCATTGGTGGAGGCGGCCACCGGGCCGTTGTGTTCGTCCAGGTCCTCCGCTTGGGGAATGACCAAGGTGAAGGTGGATCCTCGCCCGGACTGGGACCACACGGAGACTTCTCCCCCGTGCTGGGCCATCACATGTTTGACGATGCTCAATCCCAGTCCCGTGCCTCCGGTCTGTCGCGAGCGGGCGCTGTCCACTCTGTAGAAGCGCTCGAAGATTCGGTCCTGCTCCGTGTCCGGAATGCCCGGGCCTTGATCCGTGACCATGATCTGGGCCATACCGTCACGTTCACGCAAGCCCACGCCCACTCGGGTGTTCTCGGGTGAGTATCGCACCGCGTTGTCGATGAGATTGCGCGTGGCGGTGACCAACAAGTCCGGGTCCCCGTACACGGGGGTCTTGATGGTGCCGCCCACTTTGATGGCGATGCCCTTGGCCTCGGCCGTGAGACGCGTGCGATCAACCGCCTCGCCAACCACTCGGTTCAGGTCCACCACGGTGCCCTTCGACACGACGTCCGTTCCCTGCAGCCGTGAAAGCTCAATGATGTCCTGCACCAGAGCGGACAATCGCACCGCTTCCTTGTGGAGGCTCTTGGCGAAGTGACGTACCGCGTCCTGGTCCTCCGCGGCATCTTCCAGGGCTTCGGACAGCAAGCTGATCGCCCCCACCGGCGTCTTCAACTCGTGGGACACATTGGCCACGAAGTCATTGCGGATGGACTGGGCACGCACGATCTCGGTTTCATCGTCCGCGAGGAGCAAGATGTATTCCTCGGCAATGATGACCACTCGGATGTCCAGGACAAGGGCACTCTTCTCCAGCTTGCCGCGGGTGATTTCCAGGCGCTTTTCCTCGACCACTCCATTGCGTCGGGTGCGCCGGATCATGTCCAGTAGCTCCGGATGGACCACGGTGTGGCCCCGAACGATCCCGTACGCGTACGCCGCCGGGGAGGCCCTGATGACGCCGTCCACCCCGTCGACCACCACGTAGGCCAGGCCGAGAGCCGCGAGAATCTCCGCTGTGCCCTCCGGCAAGGTGGGTTCCTCGACGGTCACTGCGGAACGGCGGCGTCGCTGGCTGACCCGCACGGCGATCAGTCCACTGATGCCGAGCAGGAAACCGACAAAGCCCGCAAGAAGGGCAACCGAGGTCATGCTCACTCTGCCCAGCTTAGACGGCTGGCACCGGTGGTTCGTGCGCAACCAGACGGTTCCGCGCCGGGTTCAACCAACGTTCATCTGCACATGAGTTGACGTTCATTCTCCCCTGCCAGTGTGAGAGCGCTCGTGCGCAAGTACCGCACCCCCGCGTCTCAGCTGACGGCTGGACACCAATATCGCGTAAGCTACGTGACCAACGAATGCTCTGAACGAAAGGACGCCCTCTGTGCGCAAGGTTTTCCAGGCTGAACTTCACCAGGTAGGTGAAGAGCTGATTCAGATCGCCACTCTTGTGCAGCAGGCACTGAAGAGCTCCAAGGTCGCCTTCCTCGACGCCGACGTGCAGGTGGCCGAAGAGGTCATCTCCAACGACGCCCGAATCGACTTCCTCCAGAACGACTTGGA
>JAKDKI010000357.1 GCA_030453435.1 Kocuria sp. | reverse complement strand
CGCTGTGGGCGGTCGAGCTCCGCTGCGAAAGAAGCCGAGGCCGATCGCAGGATCGCATTCGCTCGGCGCAGCTCACGGACTTCGGACTCCAGCTCGCGGAGTCGTTGCGCATCACTGGTGGTGGTTCCAGGGCGCTGGCCCTCATCGATCTGGGCCTGGCGGACCCAGCCGCGCAGGGTCTCGGGATTGATCCCGAGCTGCTCACCGACTCGGCGGAACACCGCACGACCGTTGCCTTCTTCTGCTTGGTCCATCGCCAGCCGGACCGCGCGTTCGCGAAGCTCGTCAGGGTACTTCCTCGGTGCTGCCATGCTCTGCAACCTTCCGTGGGATAAGAGCCTCCACCAGACCCAGGGCGATACAGTCGGGGTGGCCTGTGTTCCACCAGACGACGATTGCCCGCATCGAAGCTGGCAGCCGGCCGGTCAAGCTGGACGAGGCCATTGCGATCGCTGGGAGCCTCGATGTAGACCTCACCAGGCTGGTCAACGACCAGGACGCAATGACGGTCCAACGGTCCTACCAAGCCGCGATGCGGACCCGTGATGAACTGGCAGCCCTGGCCGCCACCTATTTCCGACGCCAGATCTCGCTGACCGTGGCGCTGGAGGTACCGCCGGACGCGCTGCAGGGCATGGACGCCACAGAAGCCTCCACCATCACCAGGGAGAGCCCCGGCGATGTGGCCATGGAAGGTGTCATCGACCTTGCAGCGGCCGCCGAGATGTACAGCTACGAGGAATACCGAGAGCTCACCCTCCAGTCAGCACGAGGGATCCATCAGAGGCACAGCCGAAAGGGCACCACCGAGGCCCTGGGCGAGGAAGGCGAGACCGATGCCTAGGCCGCAGCTGCCCATCGGCACGTTGGGTGAGATCAGCACCACCGAGTTCGGGAAGCGCCGCGTGCGCGCCCGTGCCCGCTACCGGGATCTGACCGGCAAGACACGGCAGCTCGAGGCCACGAGCACGAGCGCGACCGCGGCGCGGCGCGCTCCCGAGCGCACCTTCTCGCAGCGTATGGCCGCAGCCGGCGACCTCATCACCCCGTCCATGCGGGTGGCCGCACTGGCCGAGGTGTGGGTGGCGGAGATCGCGCAGTTCTCGCGGTCGCCGCAGACGGTGGCGCAGTAGCGGCGCATCATCGAGACGGTGATCGTGCCGGGCGTCGGCGGGCTCACGCTGTGGGAGGCGACCACGGGCCAGCTGGATCGCTTCTTGAAGGGTGTGGCCGCGACGACGCCAGGGCGGGCCAAGACGGCCAAGACGGTGCTCGCGCAGATGTTCGGGCTGGCGGCCCGGCATGACGCTGTGCGGGCCAACCCGGTGCCGGACACGCGGCTGCCTGAGCGCCGTGCGAAGGCGGTGCGGGCGCTGAGCGTGGACGAGGTGCGGGCGCTGCGGCGCGGCCTGCGGGCCTACCTGGCGGAGCCGACGAGCAGCGGACCAGCGCGGGCCCAGGACCTCGCAGAAGTCGTGGACGTGGCACTGGGCACCGGGGCGCGTGTGGGCGAGCTCCTGGCCCTGCGATGGGCGGACGTGGACCTCGGGGCCTCCCCCGTGACGGTGACCATCAGCGGCACCGTAGTTCGCACCGAGGCCGGACTCATCAGGCAGGGCCACGCCAAGACGGCGGCCGGCTTCCGAACGGTGTCCGTGCCGCGGTTCGCCGCCGATGTGCTGCTGCGCCGATGAGTGGAAGAGCTGCCGAACACCCGCGATCTGGTGCTCCCGTCGTCCACGGGGACACTGCGCGAGGTGAACAACCTCGAGCGGCAGTGGCGCGACGCCCGGAAATCGGAGCACCTGCGGGGCTTCGAGTGGGTCACCTGGCACACGTTCCGCAAGACGGTGGCCACGCTGGTGGATCGGCATTCCGGCACGGAGGATGCGGCAGCGGTGCTGGGCCACTCCGGCACGGCTGTGACCTCGAAGCATTACGTTCAGCGAGCGTCCGTAGCGCCGGACGCATCTGCCGCGCTCGAGGTGATCGGTAACGGTGCCTGAGACCCGAGCAACGGAGAACGCACCCCTCTATGTCCTACCGAAGACCCCGGATGGGGCCACGCCCATCATCCTGGGTCTGGAGTGGCGCGTCTGGGCCCAGGGAACGTCCTTCTACTTGGCCACCCGAAGCACCCTCAAGCACCTCAAGGTCAGCCTGCACGGGCCAGAACGCCCCGGTTGTAGCAACTACTGGAAGCTCGAACAGATCAGGAGCTACGTTCAGAAGCACGGCACCAGTGGCTCTGTGACCTACGCCTCGGAAGACATGCAGGACGACACCAAGCCTCTGATCTTCCCCGGGCGTCCGTTCGGCGCAGCCGTCCGACATGCGGTTCGGATCCGCTGGGTTGGTGACCTCTTTCAGCCTGGAGCGCCTTCGGGCACACCGCCTAAGCGCCTCAAGGAGTACTCGCAGGCGTGCTTGCTCTCGGCTCCTGACCTGTTTCACGTCGCCCACCTGGACTTCTACGTCAGCCAGGGCCAGCCCTGGTGGCCATGGGGCAGGCAGACTCACAGACGCGATGCCGCACTGGGGCCACTCAGGAACAGTGCGGACCAGTACCTCACCGCTGTGTACTTCAAGGAGAAGGTCCTTGGCCCGTTCTCCGAGGTAGCTGACCGACCCGACCCGATCGCACTCCCGACCAGGCTCCGAGATCGGGTGCGTGGACTCAGCTACCAACGGCACGCGGATGGATTCCTCGAGGTGGAAGAGAGATGGATGCCTCGCACGAGCTCGAACGAAAACGCGGGGTAAGCGTGGGATCCCGCTAGTTTCTGGTTCGAACGGAAGAGGGCCCCACCGGGCATCATGCCTGGTGGGGCCTCGTTCGTGCTGCTCCCCCGACTGGACTCGAACCAGTAACCCTTCGATTA
>JAKDKI010000356.1 GCA_030453435.1 Kocuria sp. | reverse complement strand
TGCGGACGACGCTCGGGAACGTTCATGCGGTTGAAGTGCTGCAGGGTCTCCACCAAGTGGTGGTCATGCAGAACGATCGCCCCATCGGGGCCGGTGGTCAGCGAGTTGCGGTCGCTGACTGCAGGGATACCTGCCTGAGTGGTGGAACCAGTGCCGTGCGGTGTGGTTTCCGTCATCACGTACTCCTTGGTTGGGTTTGGGTCGGGTGAACAAACCGGTCTGCCCAGGTGGGTTTTCCGGAGAACTAAGGGTCTACGCCAGCACGGCCATCTTGTCAGCCTGCACGGCCGAGCAATCGGAACACACGCCCTGGTAGACGACATCGGCCACGTGGATGTTCATTCCATGGGTGTCAGCGGGGGTCAGACAAGGAGCGTGCCCAACAGCGCAGGCAACGTCCTCGATACGCCCACACACCGTGCACACCGCATGGTGATGGTTATCCTCCACCCGAGTCTCATACCGGGACGGAGAGTTGGCCAGGTCGAGCTGGCGTAACAATCCGGCGTTGGTGAGTGAGTGGAGCACCACGTAGATGGACTGCACGGTGATGCTGGGCATTACCGTGCGGACGGCAGCGAGCACCTCGTCCGCGGTGGCGTGCGGGGAACGCTCAAGAGCGTCCAGCACGGCCAACCGAGGCTTGGTAACTCGCAGCCCGGCCTCTCGGATCCGCGCAGCCCACGGCACGGGCGCTACAGCGGCGTCGCCGAAGCTCTCCTGGCCCTTGGGCTGCTCGGATGATGTGGTCGAGGTCATACCTGAACTATGTCATATTTTGAGTTACTCATCAAAAGGTTTCGTGGGGGTTAACGAAGTGTGGCTGACGTGGGTTGAGCCGCTGGCGCGCCCACCCTTCAATCGGCCGACCGCCTTCCGGCCCGCTCCGCAAAAGCATCTATAGCGGCGAGCACCTCGTCGCTGCGCCAGAAAGGGCCGAGCTGATGTTCGGCTTTTGATTTCACGATGCCTGCCTCCACCAATGCCCGTAGCGGCGGGTAGATGTTCGGCCGTTTCACCCCGAGCTCCTCAGCTGCGGCAGCACTGTTGAGCACAGGCCGGCGGGCCAGAACATCGAGCAGTTTCCAGGCGTTGGAGTTTCGCCGGGCTTTGAGACGCTCATCCCAGCTCAGGCGAATGCGCTCGATGTCCGCCACCAGCCTGCGGGCGTTGTTGACAGCACGCCGCGAAGCATCTGTGAACTGACGAACAATCGGCCCCACATCCCCCGCACGATATGCCGTCAGAGCTGCGTGATACCCCTCGACGTCGGCTAGGAGACCCGCCGAAACTGGAACCGCAACATTCCTAGTCACATCCCGATGTCGCAGCATCGACTGCGCAAGCGCACGGCCAGTTCGGCCGTTGCCGTCGCTGAAGGGGTGAATGGTCTCGAACTGAGCGTGAGCGACAGCCACGGATATAAGCGGAGACAACAATGAATCGTTCATGAAGACCACCAGGTCGTCCATGAGATGCGGAATATGTGGATGATGCGGGGCCACATAGCTAGCACCCACCGGAGAGTCGGAGCGCGCCCCGATCCACACTGGCTGATCGCGCCATTCCCCCGGGGTATGCCGAGGCTGATCCCCCATGAGCACTCGATGCACTTCGCGAATCGATGCCACAGTGAGATCGCGAGCCAAGTGGATTGCGGCTCGCATCGCCAACGTGTTCGCCGTGATCTCCTCCGCATTACGGCTTCGCTTTGCGCCAAGTTCAGCGCTGAAAATCGCCCGGGCCGAAGCCGTCAGGTTCTCGATGTGCGATGACGACGCCGCTTCCGATCGCAGCAGCACCGGTGCGAATGAGGCAATCTGTTGACCGACTTCCGCGTCAAAGCGTGCAAGTTCTCGTTCGGCATCTTCTGCAGCTCGACGGATGTCAGAACTGAGTATGGGATCTCTGCCAGCAACGGTCGGCACCACGGCCGAACGATAGACCGTGCCCCGCGCACCTTGCTCCGCGCCCACACCCCACGTGGTCTGGGCAGCAGGTACCCACAGCTGCTCCTCGTGGTGGATGGCTGGCCACCCTTGGTGCTCAGTCATAACGATGCTCCGATGGATTATTAGTTACTCCAGTTTCTCATAATTTTCTCACCACGCATTATGAATTTTAAATGCATGCCACCCGAACGGCCTGATTACATGCCCAACGGGCCCGTCGCCCTTAAACTCAGCAAGAGCCCCCACCCCACCAAGTAAGGCAGCCACCCACAGTGTTCAACCACGCATCCTTCATCTGGGGTGCCGCAGACATCCTCCGCGGCACCTACAAGCAGCACGAGTACGGGAACATCATCCTGCCGTTCACGGTCCTGTTCCGGTTGGATGCGGTCCTGGCACCCAGCAAGGAAGCTGTTCTTGAGGCCATCGGCCCCACCTACGTGGATACCGAACCGCCTATCGCGATGCTGCGCAATCGCGCGCAACATCCCTACAGCTTCTTCAACCGGTCCCAGCACGACCTCAAGTCGCTTCAGGGTGATCCGGACAACCTCGAAGAAAACCTCCGCGACTACGTCAACGCGTTCTCCGGCAACGTTCGTGACATCTTCATGCGGTACAAGTTCGAGGACACCATCGTGGACCTCGCATCCCACGACCTGCTGTTGCAGATCCTCCAGCACTTCTCCAGGGCCAACCTCCATCCTGACGCGGTCAGCAACGAGAAGATGGGCCACATCTTCGAGGAACTGATCCGCAAGTTCGCGGAAGCCTCCAACGAAACCGCCGGTGAGCACTTCACCCCGCGCGAGGTCATCGACCTCATGGTCACGCTCCTCCTCAACGGCGAGGAAGACCTCTCAACACCCGGCGTGATCCGCGAGGTCTACGACCCCACCGCCGGCACCGGCGGCATGCTCTCCGTAGCCGACGACAA
>JAKDKI010000355.1 GCA_030453435.1 Kocuria sp. | reverse complement strand
AGGGCGAATCGGGCCCGGGCCCCGGCCTGCGCGCGCCGGTCGCGCGGGGTTTTCCGGCGAGGTCGTAGTGTAATTGGATGTCCACGAACCCTCGGGCGGCGAGTTCACGTTCCATGGCCTCCACCTGAGATTCGGCGTGTTCCATGAACAGGGCGCCACCGGGCCGTAATAACCGCACCGCTGTGTCCATGGCAGCGCTTGGCAGGGCCATGCCGTGGTCCGCTCCCCCGTACAGGGCGGTGGGAGGGTCGTAATCCCTGACCTCGGGATCCGCGGGGATGTCCTCGGGCGGTACATAGGGGGGATTACTGACGACCACGCAAAAAGTCCCGGCGTACTCGGAGTCGTACTCCCGATAGTCGGTTCGGGTGAGCGTGACTTTGGAACCGCGGAGATTTCGCTGTGCCCATTCGAAGGCGGATTCCTCTTTTTCCACCGCGAAGACGCGTGTGGTGGGGTCCTCCGTGGCAATGGCCAGTGCGATGGCACCGGAACCCGTTCCCAGATCCACGACCCGGGGACGCGGAACTCCGGCTTCCCGCCACAACCGGGCCTCGTCCAAACTCAGTTGGACCAGGAGCTCAGTTTCCGGGCGGGGCACGAACACCCCGGGCCCCACTGATAGTTCGAGCTGTCGGAACGGGGCGTGACCGGTCAGGTGCTGCAACGGGATGCGCTGCGCGCGGCGGGCCACCAGTTCTCGGAAACCCGCGGGTTCGGGCGCCCCCAGGATGGCCTTGGCCTCGACCTCTCCCCTGCTCAGCCCCATGAGGTGAGCTGCGAGGAGCACGGCGTCGGTCTCGGGTGACGGCACACCGGCTCCCGCAAGCTCACCGTGCGCCCAACGCAGAGCCTGGGCAAGGGTAGCTTCCACCGCGGGTCAGTCCTGCTGTCCAGCCTGGTCTTGACCGAGGTGTTCCAAACGGGTCTTCTCGTCCAACTCGATCGCGGAGTTCACCACGGGCTCCAGGGCTCCGTCCAGTACCTGGTCCAGGTTGTAGGACTTGTACCCCGTGCGATGATCAGCAATGCGGTTCTCGGGGTAGTTGTAGGTGCGGATGCGCTCGGAACGGTCCACGGTGCGCACCTGCGACTTACGCACGGCCGCGTTCTCCGCGTCGATCTGCTCCTGCTGGTGGGCCAGGATGCGGGCCCGCAAAACGCGCATCGCGGCTTCGCGGTTCTGCAACTGGGACTTTTCGTTCTGCATGGCCACCACAATGCCCGTGGGCAAGTGGGTGATGCGCACGGCGGAGTCGGTGGTGTTCACGGACTGGCCACCGGGACCGGAGGAACGGTAGACGTCAATCTTCAGGTCGTTCTGGCTGATGTCGATCTCATCCGGCTCATCGACTTCCGGGAATACCAGAACACCGGCTGCCGAGGTGTGGACGCGCCCCTGGGATTCCGTGGCGGGCACACGCTGTACGCGGTGAACACCGCCCTCGTACTTCAACCGTGCCCACGCACCGTGCTCGGGGTCGTTGGAGGTGGACTTCACAGCCAGCTGCACGTCCTTGTAACCGCCCAACTCGGTGGGGGTGGACGAGAGCACCTCGGTCTTGAACTTGAGCGACTCCGCATAACGCATGTACATGCGCAGCAGGTCACCGGCGAACAGCGCGGACTCGTCCCCGCCTTCACCGGCCTTGATTTCAAGAATCACATTGCGGCCGTCATCCGGATCCCTGGGGATCAGTTTGCGGCGCAGCACTTCCTGGGCGGTCTCCAGTTCGGCTTCCAGAGGGGCAACCTCCGCGGCCAGTTCCGGGTCCATGTCGCCGAGCTCACGCGTTGCTTCAAGGTCCTCGGAAAGCTGTTCCACCCGTCGATGGGCTTCGACAATGCCGTTGAGTTCGGAGTACCGCCGGCCCAGTTTGCGGGCCTTGCCCGCATCTGCGTGCACGGCGGGATCCGCCAGTTCACGCTGCAGCTGAGCATGCTCATCCAGCAGCGGCTGAACGGGATCGGACATTGAAGGGTCTCCTATCGACGGGTGGAACGGAACTGCGACGAGTTCTCGCTAGTCCTTACCGTTGGCCAGCGTGGTCTTCTGAACCTGCAGCAGGAACTCAGTGTTGGACTGCGTGTCACGCAACTTGTTGGTGAGCAGTTCCAGAGCCTGCTGCTGTTCCAGACCGGACAGCACGCGACGCAGCTTCCACATAATCTTGATCTCGTCTGCGGAGAGCAAGTTCTCCTCACGACGGGTGCCGGAAGAGTTGACGTCCACGGCGGGGAAGATACGACGGTCCGCCAGCTGGCGGGACAGGCGCAGTTCCATGTTGCCGGTGCCCTTGAACTCTTCGAAGATGACCTCGTCCATCTTGGAACCGGTCTCCACGAGAGCCGTGGCCAGAATGGTGAGCGAGCCACCGTTCTCGATATTGCGTGCGGCTCCGAAGAACTTCTTGGGCGGGTACAGCGCTGCCGAGTCCACACCACCGGACAGAATGCGTCCGGAGGCGGGAGCGGAGAGGTTGTATGCACGGCCCAGGCGGGTCATGGAGTCCAGCAGGACCACCACGTCCATACCCATTTCCACCAGGCGCTTTGCGCGCTCGATGGCCAGCTCGGCCACGGTGGTGTGGTCGTCTGCGGGACGGTCGAAGGTCGAAGCGATGACTTCACCCTTGACCGTGCGCTGCATGTCGGTGACTTCCTCGGGACGCTCGTCCACGAGCACCATCATGAGGTGGACCTCGGGGTTGTTGGTGATGATCGCGTTGGCGATCGCCTGCAACATGAGGGTCTTGCCGGCCTTGGGCGGGGACACGATCAAACCGCGCTGGCCCTTGCCGATGGGTGCCACCAGGTCGACCACGCGGGGGCCGATCTTCTTGGGCTCGGTCTCCAGGCGCAGACGCTCCTGCGGGTACAGCGGCACCAGCTT
>JAKDKI010000354.1 GCA_030453435.1 Kocuria sp. | reverse complement strand
GCCGTCGGATGGCGGTGCCGTCATCGGTGGTGCGGGAATCGACCACCTTGGAGTCGTTGTGTCGGCAGAACGGGCAGTGCACGGATCAGCCTTCCCGGCCGGATGGTTCGGAGCGGATGGTCACAGCGCGACCGTGGGCCGGAAGGTCCTCGCTCGAAGCAAGCGCCACGATGTCGTCCTCGAGCTCAGCCAGTGCTTCCTGGCTGTACTCAATGACCTGTACGGCCTTCATGAACGAGGCTGCGTGCAGGCCGGAGTTGAAGACCGCCGTACCGCCGGTGGGCAACACGTGGTTGGAACCGGCCGCGTAATCGCCCAGCGGAACGGGGCTGTAGGAACCGATGAAGATAGCACCCGCGTTGCGCACGCGTCCTGCCACCTCGCGGGCGTTCTCCGTGTGAATCTCCAAGTGCTCGGCGGCGTATGCGTCGGCCACCTCGATGGAACGATCCAAGTTGTCCGTGAGTACCACGCCAGACTGGGGGCCGCGCAAGGCGATCCCGATGCGTTCGTGGTGTTTGGCCTGGGGCACCTGAACCGCCAGCTCGGCTTCCACAGCGCGAGCCAACTCAGCAGACTCGGTGATCAGCACCGAGCCGGCATCCGGATCGTGTTCCGCCTGGGAAATCAGGTCCGCTGCCACGAATCGAGGATCCGCGCTGTCATCGGCAATGATGGCAATCTCGGTGGTGCCGGCCTCGGCGTCCACGCCCACGATGGAGCGTAACTGGCGCTTGGCCATGGCCACAAAGATGTTGCCGGGCCCGGTCACCGTGTTCACGGGTTCCAGCTCATCCTCGCCATCGGTCAGCCCGTACGCCATGGCAGCCAGCGACTGCGCACCACCGATAGCCCAGACCTCGTCCACCTCGAGCAGCCCGGCCGCTGCCAAGATCACGGGGTGCGGCAGTCCACCGAATTCCTTCTGCGGCGGAGTGCATAACACCACCGATTCCACCCCGGCCGCCTGCGCGGGAACCACGTTCATGATCGCCGACGACGGGTACACGGCCAGCCCACCGGGAATATACAGACCAGCGCGCTTGACCGGGGTCCACCGGTGATTCAGGACAGCTCCGGGTGCGATCTCCACCTCGACGTCCGCCGGGCGCTGTGCCTTAGCGAAACGACGGGTGCGATCGATGGCTGTTTCCAGGCCCTTGCGCACGGCCGGGTCCAGCTCAGCCACGGCCTTTTGGATCTCTGCCGGATCGACTTTGATCCGTCCCTGGTCGACATCATCGAACTTCTGGGCGTACTCGCGGATGGCAGCAGCGCCGTTGACCTGGACGTTCTCGATGATCGAACGCACGCTGGCCTCAGCCTCCGCCACGGACGACGCCGTTTGGCGGGGTACCGCATGGCGCAGCTCGTTCCAGCTCAGGTGCTGTCCACGCAGGTCGATGACCCGCAGGAAGCCGGAGGGAGTAGTTGCGCTTGCAGAATCCAGAGTTTGTTCAGTCACCCTTCCATTCTACAAGCGCGCGACACCGCCCCCGGGAATCCACGGACCCGAATAGTCAGAACAGCGGACAACCTGGGCCGGTCCTCCGAGACCTTGCTCACGCCTCCAGACAGGCCGGGCCCAACAACACCTTGAGATCTCCGAACAACGCGGGCGTCGGATTGACCCGGTACTCCGGTCCGAGGCGCAGCACCTGCAGTGACCGGTGGGTGTCCAAATGGATGCGAACCTCGGACTCACCCCGGTGATTGCGCAGTACCTCCCCGATCTGGCGGATGGTGGCTTCCGTGGCTCGATGCTCGGGCAAAGCCACACACACCGGACCGGTGGAGCCATCCACACTGAGCTCAGGAACCGTGAGTTCTTGAGCCGAGATGGAGATGGAACCATCATCGCGGCGCTGCATGCGTCCCTTGATCACACAGATCAGGTCCTCTGCCAGCACGCCGGCAATTGGCGCGTAGGCCTTGCCGAAGAACATGATCTCGATGGACCCGGAACGGTCCTCAAGCTCGATCCGCGCGTACGCGTTACCGGAGGTCTTGGCGATCCGTCGCGACAGGGACGTAATCATGCCGCCCACGGTCACAACGGCGCCGTCGGGCCGGTGATTGTCATCGGACAACAGCGGCTGGATGGCCGTGTCCGTGTACTGGCTCAGGGCGTCGTCGAGCCCGCGCAACGGGTGGTCCGACACGTAGAGGCCCAGCATTTCGCGCTCGAAGGCGAGCATGTCCTTGCGTTCCCACTCGGGGACGTCCGGCACCTCGACCGAGAACGTTTCCGCCTCGGGATCTTCCGAACCGCCCATCGCGAAGAGGTCGAAGGTGAACTCGCCGTTGTCTTCCTTTTTCTTCTGGGCGACCACGTCCTCCACGGCCTGCTCGTGGCACATGACCAGACCGCGGCGGGTATGTCCGAGCTGATCGAAGGCACCCGCCTTGATCATGGATTCGATGGTGCGCTTATTGCAGACCACCGCGGGCACCTTGGCCAAGAAGTCGTTGAAGGAGGTGAACTTCTCCTTCTCATTACGGGCCTTGACCATGGCCTGCACCACGTGGGCACCCACGTTGCGCACAGCTCCCATGCCGAAGCGGATGTCCGTGCCGACAGGAGTGAAGTTCAGCTCGGACTCGTTGACGTCCGGTGGGAGCACCGTGATTCCCATGTGGCGGCACTCTGTCAGGTAGAGCGCCAGCTTGTCCTTGTCGTCGCCCACTGAGGTGAGCAGCGCGGCCATGTATTCGGCCGGGTAGTGGGCCTTGAGGTACGCGGTCCAGTAGGACACCAGGCCATAAGCTGCGGAGTGCGCCTTGTTGAACGCGTAGTCGGAGAACGGGAGCAGGATGTCCCACAGCGACTTGACGGCTGCCTCGGAGTAGCCGCGGTCGATCATCCCCTGGTGGAAGCCCTTGTACTGCTTGTCCAGCT
>JAKDKI010000353.1 GCA_030453435.1 Kocuria sp. | reverse complement strand
GGGTGGCGTCCATCAAGTGGGTACGGCCGGACTTCACGATGTTCTTGAACTCTTCAGCTTTCTTCTCCAGGGACGTGGCGAGCACGTCCATGGCGGGCTTGAGATCGTTGATCAGCGCGTTGGTCACGGCCACGTGCACGGACGTGGGGAACACGTCGTTGGAGGACTGCGAGGCGTTCACATGGTCGTTGGGGTGGACCTCCACGCCCTCGGACTCCAGTGAACGGGTGGCCAGCGTGGCCAGGACCTCGTTGGTGTTCATGTTCGACGAGGTGCCGGAACCGGTCTGGAACACGTCGATGGGGAAGTTGTCGTCGTAGTCACCCGAGGCGACGGCGTCGGCGGCGTCGCGAATGGCCTGGGCACGCTGGGCATCCAGGACACCCAGTTCCTCGTTGGCGGTGGCTGCGGCCTTCTTCACCTGAGCAAGCGCCTTGATGTGCTGGCGCTCCAGGGTGGAGCCGGAGATCGGGAAGTTTTGCACTGCACGCTGGGTCTGGGCACGGTACAGGGCGTTCTTGGGAACGCGGACCTCACCCATGGTGTCGTGTTCGATGCGGTACTCAGTATTTTCTGCCATGATCCCTAGCTTATGCGCTCGGATCGGGGCCGGGCTGTCGGTGGCGTGCCGTGACACGCCACCGCCACCTCATAGTTCTACTGGTGCTGTCAGTCGCGCTCAGGGAACCACGGGCCGTGGCCGTAGACGAGCTCGGCCTTACCCGCGTCCAGGTGGTAGAACACGCCAATTACCGCGGCGTCGCCCTTGGAGACGGCGGCGGCGATCGAGCGGGACTGGTCCAACATGCGTGCCGCGGTCTGCTTGGTGTGTTCGATGACCATTTCGTGCACGGAGTTCAGGCCCTGGCGCTTGGATTCCAGGACCGACGGCGTGATGCGCTCCACCAGGTCGCGCTGGAAGCCGCGCGGGAGTTCGCCGGAGTCGACGGCGTTCTTGGTCGCGGTCACGGCGCCGCACGAGTCATGGCCGAGCACCATGATCAGGGGAGTACCCAGTACATCGATGGCGTACTCCAGGGTTCCCAGCACAGCGTTGTCGATGACCTGCCCGGCCGTGCGGATTACGAAGGCGTCACCCAAGCCCAGGTCGAAAATGATTTCGGCAGCCAGGCGCGAGTCCGAGCAACCGAAGATCACCGCGAACGGCTTCTGCTTGTGCTCCAGTTCCTTACGACGCTGTGCATCCTGATGAGGATGCAGGGTCTCACCGGCGATGAATCGATCATTGCCGTCCTTCAAACGCTGCCAAGCATCCTGCGGTGTCTTGGGCGTGCTGGTCGGCTTATCTGCGTCACTGATCTTTGGCTGGATCTTTTCGCTCACGGTGGCTCCCGGTTCGACTCACGGTTGGTGCGTCACGGGAGCGTGCCCCGGTGGCGCGTTCCTAGCTTAAACCTCAGCGCCCTTCGGCCAGCGTCTTAGCGACGTGCTCGAACTCGCCCTCGGTGGCCTTTCCGGTGAGGATCACGGTGGAGTCGTCGAGCGTGCCTACCCAGGCGGTGAATTCTTCTTGTTTGCCTGACGGGTCGCGGTGGTGGATGTCCCAGGAGATTCCGCCCAGATCCTTCTGATCAGTCACGGGGATCAACTCGGTGCGCTGAGCCAACCACGTGGGGTTGGACTCGGCGGTCTGCACCATTTCGACCAACCGGTAGTCGGGGGAGAGGTATCCGACACTCCACGTGGGAACGCCGTCCTGAGAGTTGGCCTCCCAGCGGGCGTAGTTAGCGGTCCAATTTTCGCCGAGCTCGGGTGCCGCGGGGGTGAACTCCGCCTGCTCGGCAACGAAGCCGGCTTCCTCGGAAACATTCACATCAGCGCGGTAGGGCTGGGCGTCAGGCTTGGGCGCCAGCCACAGGAACGGCAGGATCAACATGAGCAAGACCGCCATGGAGATGACCATGCCGCGGATGGGCGCGTTGATCTTGGCCGCTTGCTTGGTGGTGATTTGGGGCAGCGGGGCGCCTTCCTCCGGGGTAGCGGAGGTGACCTGAGACTCGTCAGGCTTGCGGGGCGGCGTCGTAGCTGAATCACTCACCCCTCTATTGTGCCGTGCCGTGACATACCCGCCCAATCGGACAAAGCCGGGGATATGCTGGAAACGCACGCAAGGCTTGTGTGCTCGCCCGCGAAAACGTGCGTCGCGAGACACACGAGCGCAGCTGACTCGAAGGTGAGGAACATGGCGACTCAAACAACCGCAGGTAGCGCTTCAGGTAACGCGGCGGACCGAAATCTGGCCCTGGAACTGGTCCGCGTTACGGAGGCTGCCGCAATCGCCGGCGGTCACTGGGTCGGCGCGGGCGACAAGAACCGTGCGGACGGCGCGGCAGTGGACGCCATGCGTTCGTTCCTGTCCACGGTGAGCTTCAACGGAACCGTGGTGATCGGCGAGGGCGAAAAAGACGAAGCCCCCATGCTCTACAACGGCGAACAGGTGGGCGACGGCAGCGGCCCCGCCTCGGACGTGGCCGTGGACCCCATTGACGGAACCCGACTCACCGCACTGGGCATGAACAACGCCCTGGCCGTGATCGCCGTGGCCGATGGCGGTTCGATGTTCGACCCCTCCGCCGTGTTCTACATGGACAAGCTCGTGGTTGGCCCCGAGGCCGCTGACATGGTGGACCTGCGTCTGCCCGTCAAGCAGAACCTGCACCTCGTGGCCAAGGCTCGTGGCGTGAAAACCAACCAGCTCACCGTCTGCGTGCTGGACCGCCCCCGCCACCAGGGCCTCGTGGAGGAAATCCGCGCGACCGGTGCGCGTACGCGCATGATTCTCGACGGCGACGTCGCCGGCGCCATTGCCGCGTGCCGCGAGGGAACCGGCGTGGACGTGATGATGGGCATCGGCGGAACGCCGGAAGGCATCGTGACCGCGTGCGCCGTGAAGGCCACCGGCGGTGTGATCCAGGG
>JAKDKI010000352.1 GCA_030453435.1 Kocuria sp. | reverse complement strand
CCCACCTTGCAACCTACTGGGGGCCCGCGGCGTCGTAATACGGGGGAAAGACTAGTGCATCAGATCCACATCGCGGGATCGATGTAGGTGGCCGGATCGACCAGGGGCTCTTGCTTCTCCGGGGTGCGCTGGCGGACCTTGCCCGGGATTCCGGTGACGATCGAATCCTCCGGCACGTCCTTGACCACCACGGCGTTCGCGCCCACGGCCGAGTCCGAACCGACGACCAACGGACCAAGGATCTTGGCGCCGGCGCCGATGGTCACCCGATCACCAATGGTGGGGTGGCGCTTGACCGGCTCCAGCGAACGACCGCCCAAGGTTACGCCGTGATAAATCATGACGTCCTCACCGATCTCTGCGGTCTCACCAATGACCACTCCCATGCCGTGGTCGATGAAGAAACGACGCCCGATCGTGGCACCGGGGTGGATCTCCACACCCGTGGCCCATCGAGCGGCCTGGGACACCGTGCGAGCGAGCAGCTGTTTATTGGGATCCTGCCAGAGCTTGTGTGAGAGCCGGTGCGCCCAAATGGCGTGCAGCCCCGAGTAATTCAGCGCGATCTCCACATTGGAACGAGCCGCGGGATCGTGGCTGCGGGCAGTATCGAGATCTTCCTTGAGTCTGCGCCAAAAGCTCACGTGTCCGTACCTCTTCTGCTCCGCCCATGTGAGGGCCCGATTGATCTCGTGTTGTAACTGACGCCGGGGCGTCCTTCGTGCCAACGCTGTAGAACCTTCATGCTATTCCCGCTCCGGCCCCGGGCACGAGTTTCCACAGGTCATGGCCGGCGCGCAACGAAAAACACGCGTGCGGCAGGAACCTCGTGGGTCACCCGCCGCGCGCGTGTTTTCAACTCATGCGAAGTGGGGCTGGATCAGCCGCGGATGTCTTCGTAGAGCAGGGTGGAGATGTAACGCTCGCCGAAGTCGGGAACGATGGCGACGATGAGCTTGTCGCGGTTCTCTTCCTTGCCGGCTTCTTGGAGTGCGGCCCACACGGCAGCACCGGAGGAGATGCCGCCCAGGATGCCCTCGCGGGAGCCCAGGTCACGCGAGGTGGCCACGGAATCCTCCACAGTGACGTCGTAAACGTGGTCGTAGATCTCGCGGTCCAGCACGTCCGGCACGAAGTTGGCGCCCAGGCCCTGGATCTTGTGGGGTCCGGCCTTGCCCTCGGTCAGCAGCGGGGAGTCCGCCGGCTCAACGGCCACCAGGCGGATGTCCGACTTCTGATCACGCAGGTACTTACCGGCACCGGTAATGGTGCCGCCGGTGCCGATACCGGCCACGAAGATGTCGACCTGACCATCGGTGTCTTCCCACACCTCGGGGCCGGTGGTGTTGTAGTGGATCTCGGCGTTGGCCGGGTTGGAGAACTGACGTGCCAGCACGGCGTTCTCGGTGGACTGCACGATCTCCTGTGCCTTGTCCACGGCTCCGCGCATGCCTTCAGCACCCGGGGTCAGCACAATTTCCGCACCGAACGCGCGCAGCATGACACGACGCTCGGTGGACATGGTCTCCGGCATGGTCAGGACGACCTTGTAACCGCGGGCCGCGCCCACCATGGCCAGGGCGATACCGGTGTTACCGGAGGTGCCTTCCACCACGGTGCCGCCGGGCTTGAGCTCCCCGGAAGCCTCGGCGGCGTCGATGATGGCCTTACCGATACGGTCCTTGACCGAGTTGGCCGGGTTGTAGAACTCGAGCTTGACGGCCACGTTGCCGGGAAGGTCCTTGTCCAACTGGTTCAAGCGGACCAGGGGAGTGCCTCCGACGATTTCGGTGACGTTCTCATAAATCTTGCCCATGGATGATCTCTCCTGTCGTGGATTCGTGCTGGGTGGTGTATCAGCACAGAACTACTTTTCAGCCTAGTACCGGTGCCCGGTGGCACTCAGTGAGTTAGCCATACAGCGTAATCTTTGCGGACCTTCGCGAGCTTGGGGTTGATGATCACCTGGCAGTAGCCGTTGAATGGCTGGTTGCCGTAGAAGTCCTGGTGGAAGTCCTCTGCCTCCCACAGTTTCTGCGGCTCCTCGATGGTCGTGACGATCGGGTCCTCGAACAACGGTTGTGCCTTGTTGATGGCTTGCTCGAAGAGTGTGCGCTGCTGTTCATCCGCGGGGAACATGGCGGAACGGTACTGGGTGCCCACGTCGTAGCCCTGCCTGTTCAACGTGGTGGGATCGTGTCCGGTGAAGAAGAGGTCCAGGATCACGTCCGCGGGAACCACCATGGGGTCGAAAGTGACCACCACGGCTTCAGCGTGGCCGGTGGTGCCGGAGCACACGGACTCGTAATCGGGATTGTCGGTGTGGCCGCCGGTGTACGCGCTGCGGACATCCAGTACGCCGCGGACACGGCGGTAAACCGCGTCCAAGCACCAGAAGCAACCGCCGGCGAGCACAAAGGTTTCGGTTGAGGAAGAACTCATATTCCGTATAACGCGCAAACCGCCGCACAATTCCCGGCCGTTGAGTTGCGCTCGCTCCTAGGATGGTTCCATGACGTCTGAGGCTCAATCGCAGTACCGTTCGATCCCCACGCTTGCTCAGGTGGTGGCCGCCGCGGACTCACTGTGGGCGTTCCGGCTCCAAGAGGCTTGGGACGCTTCGGGTCTGGTGACGGGCCGCCCCGACCAACCCGTGAAGCGCATCCATTTCGCGGTGGATCCGGTGGCCGCGGTGGTCGATGAGGCCATCACCGCGGAAGCGGATCTACTGATCACCCACCACCCGCTGCTCATTCGCGGAGTCACCTCCGTTGCGGCCGACGGCTTCAAGGGCAAGGTCATCCACGATCTGATCGAGAACCACTGCGCGCTCCTCGCGTGCCACACCAACGCGGACTCCGCCCGCCGGGGAGTTTCGGACGCGTTGATCGCTGCCGGGGGAGTGAACGCGGACGACGCCGCCCCGCTGGTCCCGGA
>JAKDKI010000351.1 GCA_030453435.1 Kocuria sp. | reverse complement strand
GAGGGCCACGGTCACGGTGTGGTTACCGGCTACATCAGTCACAATCCACCACTCTAACGCGGTGCACCATGGGCCGCTGAATGCACGTGGAAGACTCCTAGCAAGCTGTGGGAAAGTGGAGCCATGACCTCTCACGATCCGCACGCCACCACGGCTTCCGAACCGGCCACCCCCGAGCACCCGACGTCCGAACCCGTGGTTCAGTACCAGGAGCGGCTCACCGTCGCGTGGTGGATGTGGCTCGTGGTTCTCTTTGTGGGAGCAGCATCCTTCATCGCCTTGGCACCCATCAACATGGCGGTGGGCATCATTGCGGCCATCGTGATCATGGTGATCATTGCGTTGATCCTCTATCTCGGCTCACCACGGATCACGGTCACGGATCAGGATGTTCGAGTGGGCCGCGCGTACATCGAACGCCGTTTCGTCGGAGAAGCCGAGCCATTGCGCGGCGATGCCGTTCGGGTGGCGCGCGGCCCCGATCTGGATGGGCGGGCTTTCATGAACTTCCGCGTGTCGGTACCGGACATGTGCCGGATCGAGATCGTGGACCCTGTGGATCCCACTCCGTATTGGCTCACGGCCACCCGTCATCCGGAGGAACTCGCGGAAGCCATCAATGCCGGCCGCGCCTCGGATCCTGCGTAAAACTGCTTGAAGTGACGTACTGAGAAAAGACCGGGCGGTCACCATCTGGTGACCGCCCGGTCTTTTCACGTCACAGGCTGTGGGTCAGCCCATGCATTCGAAGCAGAACTTCACGCCGTCGCGCTCTTCGGCGAGCTGCGAACGGTGACGCACCAAGAAGCACGAACCGCACGTGAACTCGTCTTCCTGAGCAGGCAGAACCACCACGGAGAGTTCTTCGTTGGAAAGGTCTGCGCCGGGGAGCTCGAAGCTTTCGGCGGCTGCAGCTTCATCTTCGTCGACGCTACCGGACTGCTGATCCGAACGACGAGACTGCAGCTCCTCGATCGAGTCTTCCTTGAGGTCTTCGTCCTGCTTACGCGGCGCGTCGTAATCTGTGGCCATGTGTGAATCCGCTCCAACCGGTCTTCGCGAGATCGCTGTGGGTGTCGAGACCCTGACGTTCTGGGAAAAATGCCGGGTCCGTGTCGCGTAGATTGTTCACCATCGACCGGGAAAAATCCAGCCCGAAACTCTCGATCTGAAATGTGAGTCGCATTCCATCCCTCCGGCCGGGCGTCCACAGGTCTTCGCTTCCACGGTCCAGGCGCTCCAAACTTGCGGAACTGCCGGGGGAAAACGGTCCGGGGCCCCGATCGAACCACTAGACTGGCACGACATGAGCGGCAGGAATTTCTCTGACAGCATTACTTTCTGCCGGTAAAGGAAGGACAGCATGGACCAGTTGCACCTGGTGGGTGTGCACGATGACGGCGAACACCTCATCGTGGAAACCACCGATTCACAGCGTTACTCGCTGAAAATTGATCAGCAGTTACGACAGGCGGTGCAGCACGCGCGGAAGAAAACCCCCGCGCGTGGCCGTGTAACGGGCCAGTTCGGCCCCCGTGACATCCAGGCTCGGTTCCGCGCAGGTGCCAGTGTGGAAGACATCGTGGCCGAGTCCGGATGGGAACCGGAGCGTGTCAAACGCTATGAATGGCCGATCCTGGCGGAGCGCGGCCACATGGTGCGGGAGGCTCTCAAAGTCAAGATCGCCGGCACGAGTCCTTCCCATGATGGATACCGTTCCGTGTTCGAAGGCGAGCCTCGAACCCTTGAGCAAACCGTGCGTCATCGCGCGCAGAACACCGGCGTGGCCGTGGATTCCCTGGATTGGGATGCTTGGCAACGCGAGGATCAGCTCTGGACCCTGCAGTTGTCCTTCTCCGTATCTGACCGGGATCAGGCACCCAACGACACCAACGGGCCTGCGGAGTGGACCTACAATCCCGCCAATCAAACCGTGCGGCCCGTCAATGACTGGGCGAGCGCACTGGGCCAGGAGCCGCACGAGTCCGGACCGCTGGGTGTGCCTGCACCGGCCGTGAGCCACGCGCCCGCGCCCAACGCCCAGGTGGAACAACTTCAGCGTGAGGCCAGCCAGGCGGACGAACTGCTGGACGTGTTGCAGTCCCGCCGTGGCCGCCGTCTGGGTTCGGACTCCGAAGAGGACGAGCGCCTGGCCGAGATCCTTGGCCGAGGTATGGGCCACGTGGACAGCCGCCCCCGGCCCATTGGTGCCCCGGAAGATTCCCCGCTGTTCGATCAGCCCATCCAGCCCGCCGCAGCGCGCGTCGCAGAGGACCGTGCTCTGCAGGAGGACGCCGGCATCGAGATCGTCGATGACTCCACGACCGCAACAGAATCCCCTGAGGTTTCGTCCGAGGAACCGGACCAAACGGCGTCGCCGTCGTTGCCCGAGGCTGTCACCGCGGGAGACGGACCGCAGCTCACCGTAGCCGCGGACCCGGAGGATTCTGTGGCCGTCCTGAAACCACAGGATCAGGGCGATCAGGGCGAACAGGCCGCACAGTCCGGGTCTCCGGAGGCGGAATCCGACTCGAACCAGGAATCGTCTGTCGAAGAGACCGAATCCGAGCCAACGCCGCCCCAGGAACAACCGCAAGAGCAGCCGAAACGGGCCCCGGGTCCGCGTGGCCGCACCGGCAAGGCCAAACGCTCTTCGGTGCCCAGCTGGGACGAGATCGTGTTCGGTTCCAACTCGAACTAGTGTTGGGGAGCACTCCGCGAGGACTGCAGATTTGCTCGCGGACACGCTAGAGTCATCAAGGCAGATTGGGCTCAGGGGAGAGAGCGGTCCAGCTTTGCTCTGGCAATTCATGGATTCGAGGGACGCGTTGCATGGGTAATTCCATACAGGACGACTTGTTCGGTGCCGATGAACCGGCTGCGGAAGCAACCGGTGGTTCCACCGAACCCGAAGGTGACGGGGGTTTCCGCCGATTCATGGC
>JAKDKI010000350.1 GCA_030453435.1 Kocuria sp. | reverse complement strand
GCACCCAGGACGAATTCGGATGCGGGTACGCCGCCGGCGTCCAGCTGCGACGCACCGACCGCAGCGATGCCCAAGCCGATCGCGCAGATGATCCACACTGTGCGGGACTTGCGATCCACCAGGCGGGCGACGGCGGGCCACAGGCCCTTCTTGTGCTCGAGGTCGTCGGCCTGCTCGTGGGCCTCGGGGACGGTCTCCACCTTGGGAATGCGCGGCCACATGGCCACGCGGCCGAAGATCGCCAGCAGGGCCGGCAGCAGGGTCAGGCCGGCGAGGATGGCGAAGACGACGCCGATTGCGGTCACCGGGCCGAGCGCGCGGTTGGATTCAAGTGCCGACAGCAGGAGGCACAACAGGCCGGCGATCACGGTGGTACCGGAAGCCATGACCGCGGGGAACGTGCCCTTCCAGGCGACGCGTGTGGCATGCCAACGGGATTCGGTCTGGTGCAGAGCTTCGCGGAACCGTGCGGTGTACAGCAGGCCGTAGTCGGTGGCCGCGCCGATCACGATGATGGAGAGGATGCCCTGCGTCTGGCCGCTCAGGGTGATGAATTCTTCCTTGGCCAGCCAGTACACGGTGAGGATCGCACCGCACAACGCGGCCATGGAGGTGATCAGGACGAGGAAGGGAAGGATCGGCGAACGGTAGACGAGAACCAGGATGACCAGCACCGCTACCAGGGCCACGATCAGGAGCAGACCGTCGATGCCGGCGAACGCGCCACTGAGGTCAGCGACCAGACCAGCGGGACCCGAGACGGCAATGTTGAGGCCATCTTCGCTGTCAGTGCCGAGCTCGGAACGAATCTCTTCCACCACGGTGGCCGTGTCCGATTCCGCGTCCACCAGGGCAATGATTTCTACGGCTTGGCCGTCCTCCGACGGGATAGGAGGCGAAACCTGGGTGACCTGCTCAATGTCGGTCAATCCCTGGGTCGTCTCCCCCAGATCCCGAATCTGGGCCCGGGAAATCTCGTCCTCTGATTCCGCCACGATGATGGCGGGGATGCCCTCGGAGTCACTGAAATCCCCAATGCGGTCCTGGACCTCGGTGGCCTGTGCGTCCACCGGTAGGAAGTCCGCCTGGGAGTTGGTCACCACATCCGAAATCTTGCCGAAAGTGGGGCCACCCACACCCATGACACCCAGCCACGCCAGGACCAACACGATGGGAATGATCCATCGAACGGCACCGGGCTTTGAACCGCTGCGTTTCTTGGCGTGTGAGGACCGGGTATCAGTGGAGGGCATTATTCACCTGTCATCTGATGCCACGGGGCACCCCGGCTCAGGGGAGATCGGGCGCCAGGCACCGTGAGCGTACGCGCCACGTATGCGGCGTCCGCCTTGCAGTCTAATTGCTCACCAGGCTGATCACCCGTGTTGCACGGCCGAAATCAACCTTTCGGTTGATCGGTTCAGCCAGGCTTGTATATGTACCCCGCGGGTCTAGCTGGTCGAGGGCGTGGACAGGGATACGAACCGCTCGTTACTGTTCGATCATCACGAGCAAAGGTGGGTCTTCATGAGGGACGGTGCCAAGCTGAACCGCAAACCGGTCTGGCGCTGGATACTGATCTTCGGGACCTACTTTTTCGTCTCGGTTTTCCTGGATGACTGGATCGCCGACCAGTTCAAAGCATCCATGCAGGCTCTCGTGGCAATCGGTGGATACTGGTTGTCCAACCTGGCGGTGGGGCTGCTGACCGGCACGGTCTGCTACGTCATCTACTCGGTCCACAGCCGGAAACTCGCTGATCAGTTGGTGAACGGGGATCCTGAGCCTCTGCCGGACCATCTCGATTATGTGACCCAGGCTCAGCCCGGTCTCTGGTTCAGCTGGTTCACAGGCCTGCTCTTTTGGGCGGTCGGGCTGGTCATGTTGTTCCACTGGTACCCGGCCGCGTGGATCTTCGCGCCGATTGTCGGGACCACGATCATCGCCTCGGGGCTGAAAAGCATGAACAACGCCCGCATGATGGACGCTCAGCGGGGAGGGAACCCCGGCAGTGCTAAGGGCCTGCCGGGTTCCTAATCAAAGTCCCGCCGTAATTGGCCCCTCCCTATTAGAGAGCGGACCGGATGTCGCAGAACCGCCGTTGGCGGATTCCGCCTGTCTGCTCCTTCAGTGGGACCAGTCGAATTCAATCCTGGTTCTCCTCGCGCTCGGCCATTTTCCGGCGCGTATATTCGCGACGGGTGTAGGTGGCTTCGCGGATGTCGCTTTCTTTGTCGAAATTGGACCCCATGGCTCCGCCCATCATGCCCAGTGCGGAGGCGAGCCAGGCTATATCCAGATAGTCCAAGAGGTTCACCGGGTGGCCGATGTCGCCTGCCAAGTACTCCGCATTGACCACTGCCAAGGTCACGGCAAACAGGATGGCCCACAAAACCAGGTACATGGAGGCAACGCCGATTCCCACGGTGAGGACTGTTGCCGCGTTGTCCAAGCCGCTGCGTATTCGGCCACCCGCCGACTCTGAAGAGACCCATAGCCCGTTGTGAACGATGAGCCAGGTGGCGAAGGCGGCCACCACGAACACGCTGATCGCTGCCATTCGAGGGGTGGAGAGCGCATCCGACATGTTCCAGATGGACGCGTAGAAAATGCCGAAGCCACCGGTGGCCACGGCGGTCGCCACCGAACTGGACAGGGCCGGCAGCAATCGCATGGGCCGATTACTTCGAACCATGCCCGCCAGAAGACGAGGACGGCTGAAAGCGCCTCGGAGGATGATTTCGTAGTTCTCCTCATCCCCTTCTCGCTGAACCTTCTGCCAGTTCCGACGGCTGAATCCGCGGGGATAGCCCGTGGTGTATTTGCCCGGCGACTCCTCCGCCATGGCAATGACCAGTTCAGTGAGCACCCTGCGCGCCCTGGATTTCACGTGCACCGCTCCCAGGGCAGGGAGGGAAAGCAACGTGGCATTGCCGGTGACATCG
>JAKDKI010000349.1 GCA_030453435.1 Kocuria sp. | reverse complement strand
GATGCGCATGAGCGACGACAGCGCATGGAAGCCTTTGGCCGGGCGTTTAGAGCTGCGGATGCCACGTACTGGGATGAATATCGTGTCTGGGACGTGACGCTCGACGATGGTCAATCCGTTGGGTGAGTGAACTCCGGCGAGGAGACGTCGTGTGGATCGAACTCGATCAGGTGCGTGGGCGTGAACAGTCCGGACGCCGCTCGGCCCTTGTGGTGGCAAGTGATCTCTACCTTGAGCAGGCGGACACGCTGATGATCATCGTGCCAGCCACAACAACCGATCGGGGATGGCCAAACCATATCCCTGTGCGGGGCCCAGAACTTGGCCTGTCGCGAGCGACGTTCGCTATGACGGAGCAGCCTCGGACCGTCACTCGAGATCGCGTGGTTGGTCACATTGGCACTGTCGACGCGGAAACAATGCGAGAAGTCGATCAGTGGCGGCGTGACTTTCTTGCGCTTCCCTGAGGACATCGGACACATGAATTAGCCGATCAGTGGATATATCCACTGATCGGCTAATTGACTGCCGTATGCCCTACTTTCGCAGCGACTTCTCTAACGGAATGCTGCCGTCCTGCCACGGCAGAACTGCCCAAGCCAGCAGGTACACCGCGATACCAATGACCGGCAGCAGGAAAGACAACAGGATCAGCAGGCGGACCACCCACACGTTGACGCCGAACTTGGCGGCGATACCTCCGCCGATGCCGGCGACGAGTCGCTGGGGTCCACGTCGGAAGCCGAGATTGCGCATGGTTTCAAATAGTGAGTTCATGCCCTCAACACTACGCACTCTCCGTTGCTGGGACAGTGGGGATAGCCCTAGGAACTTCCCGGGTGCGCGTAGCCCTTTGTCGGCCGGGCGGTGAACGGCCATCACTTGAATCGTCCGGCGGCGGGTATGCATGTCGGAAGCACGCCATATGGTTGAGCTCATGAATCGACCTGACCGGGCCAGAGCAGTCTCGACAGCGTCATGACAACGCTCGAAGCCCGCCCGCCTCGCAGGATCAGTCTGCCGACGGCGCGGCGTATCGCGTTGGCCGCTCAGGGGTTTCTGGATTCCCGCCCCGAACCCGGGAAAGTTACGGCTCGTCATCTGCAACGAGTTATCGACAGGGTGGGTGTGATCCAGATCGACTCGGTCAACGTGCTGACCCGAAGTCACTACCTGCCGTTCTTTTCGCGCCTGGGCAGTTATGACAGGACCAAGCTGGATCAGTTCAGGGATCGCGAACCGCGGCGGCTGGTTGAGTACTGGGCGCACGAAGCAAGCATGATCCCGCCTGCCACCTGGCCCTTGCTGGGATTCCGGAGAGAGCGTGCCAAGCATGAAGCGTGGGGAGGCATGCGCCGCGTCCAACAAGAGCATCCTGAACTCGTCCAGGCAGTTCTGGCGGAAGTCAGCGCAAGAGCCCCGATAACAGCCAGGGAATGTGACGCGGCTATGACGGTGGACATTCCCCGCCGCGAGGGCGCGTGGGGCTGGAACTGGTCCGCCGTCAAGACCGCCCTCGAGTACCTTTTCTGGTCCGGCGAGATCACGAGTGCAGGACGAAATGCGCAGTTCGAACGCACCTACGTGCTGCCAGAGCGTCTTGGCCTGCCCCGCGAGCCAGTGGATTCGGAGACCGCTCATCGCGACTTGGTGCGGATCGCTGCCCACGCCCACGGCATTGGGACGGCCCGGTGCCTGCGCGACTACTTCCGGCTGGGAGCTGCCGAAACCAACCGGGCTCTGGCAACGTTGGTGGCAGACGGAGAGCTGGAGATCGTGACGGTCCCTGGGTGGTCGGATCGCGTGTACCTGGACACCTCGGCTCGGATCCCGCGGAAAGCTCACGTAGAAGCCCTCCTCAGCCCCTTCGATTCGCTGATTTGGCAACGGGAGCGCACTGAAGCGCTATTCGGAATGCGCTACCGCTTGGAGATCTACACCCCGGCCCATCGCCGTATTCACGGATATTACGTGCTGCCTTTCATCTTCGGAGACCGTCTGGTGGCGCGGGTGGATCTGAAAGCAGACCGGGCCTTCGGCCGTCTCCTGGTGAAGCAGTGCACGTGGGAGCCCGATGCCCCGCCCGAGGCGCTGCCCGCCCTGCAGCATCATCTACAGTCGCTGGCGAACTGGCTGGGGTTAGATGACGTGGTCCATCACCAGTCGAGTGCCCAATAGACGGAGGATGAGGACATGCCTGAACTACCCGAGCTTGACGCAGCCGTCGAACAACTCCGGGACCGCGTGGTGGGTCACCGGTTCCGCGAATTTCAGGTGGTTGCCTTCAGTGTCTTGAAAACTGCGGAGCCGCCCCACACCTCTCTGGCAGGGCGGAAACTGACGGGTGTTTCGCGCCGTGGCAAATTCTTGCTGATGGAAGCGGAGGGGCGTCATGCCGTTGTGCACCTCGCCCTGGCGGGCTGGTTGAAGCTAGGGGAGGGCATGGCTTCTGGTAAGCCCCCGGCCAGGTCCGGTCCTCTGGCCGTGCGGTTGGATTTCGAGGGCGACGACGCCGCTCGCCTGGACTTCACGGAGCAAGGCAAACGTAAGAGCATGGCCCTCTGGATCACAGACAACCCCAACTCACTGGAACGGCTCCAGCGGCTGGGCCCCGAAGCCGACGCGGTGACCTTGGATGAGTTTGCCGAGATGCTCAGCGGGACAGCCTCGCGTCTGAAGACGATCCTCACGGATCAGACCGTCATGGCGGGGATCGGCAATGCGTGGTCGGATGAAATCTTGCACCGGGCCAAACTCTCGCCCTTCGCCGCAGCCAATAAGGTGAACGCCGAACAGGTCAGGACCCTCCACGCGGCACTGCAAGAGGTATTGACCGAAGCCAAAGCTGCTCTGACCAATGTGCCGCTGGATCGTATCAAGGTAACGAAAAAGTCGTTGTTCGGCGTCCACGATCGCGCGGGGCAGGCCTGCGCAGTGTGTGGTGGGACCGTGG
>JAKDKI010000348.1 GCA_030453435.1 Kocuria sp. | reverse complement strand
ACCCCATACGAAACCCTCGAAGAGTACCTGTTGCAATGACCCGTTGAATCCGCCGGACTTCTTGGGTCGTAGCGTCGATCAGCACGCACGACCGGATGCTGCAAGGCGGTCTTAGGGTCGAAACGCCTATCAGAACGCACAGACAAGCCGGTAGACACTGCGGCGGTGGTCAAAACGTCAACCAGGATGCGCCAGCGGCCAGTGGGTACTCCCGTCGTGGTCGCACAGTCGATCAGAATGCGGCCGACCTCAGGAATACTCACCTACAGCCCCAACAGCGACCTCGCGTGGTCGTTGAGGAGCAGGCCGTTGGGGTCCAGTTCGGAGCGGATTTTCAAGAAGTCGCCCCAGTGCGAGTACATGGGTTTGAGCGTTTCGGCCGTTTGAGTGTGAATGGCTCCCCAGTGGGGGCGGCCGCCGTGTTCCAGGAAGATCTGTTCGGCAGCACGGAAGAACTCTTCATAGGGGCGCTTGCCGTACTGGCGGAGACTGATCCAGCCGGTGTATCGCCCCGCGGAGGGGGAGAGGTAGCCCTGTTCCGGGGGCGAGCATCGCACCAGAACCGGGAACGACAAGGTATAACCTTCGCGGTCCACCAGTTCTTTCAGGGCCCGGAACGCCGCGGCGGTGTTCTCCAGCGGCAACGCGTACTCGGTGGACACGAAGCGCACCGCGCGTGGGGCGGTGAACACACGGTAGGACACGTCCGTGTAGCGCCGGGAACTCTTGGACATGGATTCCAACTTGTTCAGGCCGGGCACGGTTTTTGGTGCCACGGAGGCCAAGCGGCCCAGGCCGGAGGTCAGGGAGGTGCGCAGAACGGCGTCGTCGGCTCGGCGGAGGACACGCGAAATGGGTGAGGCCGGGCGGGTGTAGGTGTCCGGGAGGCGGTGAAGGCGGCTGAGAATGCGAGTGTGCACGGTGGAGCGGCCGGGCATCCAGAAGAATTCGAAGTGGTCCGCGCCGGACATGCGCTCGGGCAGCGAATCAACGAGCCTGTCGAGCGGTTCCCGGAACTCGGCGCAGTGCAGTCGGAAGGCGCTCACGCACTGAATGGTGACGGACACGATTACGCCCAAGACACCCAAGTGCACGCGAGCCGCGCGCAGAATCTCGGGATGGGAGGTCTCGGAACACGTGATCAGCTCGCCGGAGGGGGTGGCGATGGTGATCTCGATGATCTGCTCGGACAGCGAGGGCTGCCCCAGGCCGGTGCCGTGGGTGCCCGTCGCGATGGCGCCGGCAATGGTCTGACCCGTGAAGTCCGGCATGTTCGCCAAGGCCAGATCGTTCTCCTCGAGGATGTGGGAGATCTGTTGGATGGTCGTGCCGCCGAAGAATGTGGCTTGTTGCTTCTCCGTGTCGATCGAGCTGAGGCCGGTGAGTGCGGTCGCGTCCAGGAGTACGTCCGAGGTGGGAACCAGCGGGGAGAAACTCTGTCCGGAACCGGCCGGGCGCACTCGAAGACCTTGTGCGGCGGCATCGCGCAGGACCTGTTCGACCTGGTCCGTGTTCTCGGGCCGCACGATCGCCGCGGGTTGTACGGTGAGGTTCTTGCCCCACGAACGCCACGTGTCCTGGCTGACCTTGGCGGTCAGGGCTGACGACTCTGCGGGTTCGTCTGGTGTTGCAGACTGCTCGTTCACGGTTCGTATCCTTCCTCAGGATCTTTCCCGGGGCCGCGGTTCGGGGTCTTCCCTGTGACCCTGATCCAGGTGCTTTCCTTAGGACCATCCTCCGGACCCACCCCATCATCTCACCACGGCCTGGAAAGCAGGCCGCGATCTCCACATGAGCCGGTTTCACCCCCATCCGCAAGGACTGAGGACTACGCTTGAAGTAACGGATCGGCGAGAGGAAGGCACGCCATGACCCTGAACGGCCGAGAAATTGTCGTGGGTGTGGACGGCACGGACCAGAGCCTGGGAGCCCTGCGTTGGGCCGCCCGCGAAGCGAAGCGCCGTGGTGCCCCACTGCACCTGGTGAGTGCCTACTCCGTGCCGGTCTACGCGGGTTCCACTTTTGACGTTGGGTATGCCGCGTTCGACCAGGCCGCCCTGGACAACGCCGTCAGGGAGCTCGTGCGCGAGGCCGCCCAGCACGTGCAGAACCTCGATGTGGAGGTGCGTTCCACGGTCGAAACCGGTGACCCGTCGGGTGTGCTCCTGGAGCTGAGCAAGTCCGCGCAGCTGTTGGTTCTGGGTTCCCGCGGGCGGGGCGGTCTGCTAGGGCGTCTGTTGGGTTCGGTCTCAACTGCCGTTCCGGCCCACTCGCACTGCCCCGTGGGCATCATTCCGCTGCCGTGGGCGCGTGAACACCAGCTGGAGCGGGACATCAATCAGGCCAAGGCATTCGTCGACGGCGTGTCGGTGGGTTCGGACGGTTCCGAGCATTCCGGTGTGGCCATGCTGCGGGCGGCGGAGGAAGCGCAGTTGTTCGGCGTGCCACTGACCGTGGTGTGCGCCGTGCCGCCCATGGCGGGTGCGGCGTCCTGGATGCCCACTCCCGTGGACTTCGAGAATATCTACCAAGAGATCGCGGATGCCCTCAACGCATCTGTGCGCTGGTTGCGCGGACACTTCCCGGATCTGGAGATCAACGCTGAACTGCTGGACGGGTCACCGATCGACGTTTTGGTGGAGCAGTCCAAGCAGAACCGAATGGTGGTCATGGGTACTCGTGGTCGCGGCGGATTCGCCGGAATGCTGCTGGGTTCCACCTCCCAGGGAGTCATTCACAACAGCGCCGGACCGCTCATGATCATCCAGGGTTTCGAGGACGAACGACTGGCTGATCGGCCCGAGGTCACCCTGTGATACTCGGGTTTGTGCAACCGGGGTGTTTACCTCTAAGCTACTGAAGGTCCATCGTCCACTGATGCGCAAGCGGAAGTCGGGCGACGTTCTGGCCCCCATCGTCTAGCGGCCTAGGACACCGCCCTTTCACGGCGGCGGCA
>JAKDKI010000347.1 GCA_030453435.1 Kocuria sp. | reverse complement strand
GTCCTGGACGCCAAGATCCCGTTCTTCGGAATCTGTTTCGGCAATCAGCTGTTGGGCCGCGCCCTGGGCTTCGGCACGTACAAGCTGCCCTTCGGCCACCGCGGCATCAACCAGCCCGTCATGGACCTGACCACGGGCAAGGTGGAAATCACCTCTCAGAACCACGGGTTCGCCGTGGACGCGCCGGTGGGGGAGACGGTGACCGCACCCGAATCCCGCTTCGGCCGTACCGAGGTATCCCACGTGGGGCTCAACGACAACGTGGTGGAGGGCATCCGTTGCCTGGATCTGCCGGCCTTCTCGGTGCAGTACCACCCCGAGGCCGCCGCGGGTCCGCACGACGCCGCCTACCTTTTCGACCGCTTTATTGACGTGATGGACGGCGCCGCACAGGGCACCGCGACTCAGGAAGCAGGACAGCGCTAATGCCCCGCAGGCAAGATCTGAACAGTGTTTTGGTGATCGGCTCCGGTCCGATTGTGATCGGCCAGGCCGCAGAGTTCGACTATTCCGGCACCCAGGCGTTGCGGGTGCTCAAGGACGAGGGCATCCGCGTGATCCTCGTGAACTCGAACCCCGCGACCATCATGACGGACCCCGAGTTCGCTGACGCCACCTACGTGGAACCGATCACTCCCGAGGTGGTCGAGAAGATCATCGAGAAGGAACGTCCCGACGCCGTTCTGCCCACCCTGGGTGGCCAGACCGCGCTCAATACCGCGCTGGCACTGGATGCGAACGGTGTGCTGGACAAGTACGACGTCGAACTGATCGGCGCGGACGTCGAGGCCATCAACCTGGGCGAGGACCGCGAGGCGTTCAAGGGCGTCGTGGAGCGCTGCGGCGCGGAATCCGCCCGCTCGGTGATTGTGCACTCGATGGATGAGGCGCTGGCCGCCGCGGAAACCCTGGGATACCCCATGGTGGTCCGCCCGTCCTTCACCATGGGCGGATTGGGTTCCGGCATGGCCTATAACGAAACCGACCTGCACCGCATTGCCGGCGCCGGCATCCAGTACTCGCCCACCTCCGAGGTGCTGCTCGAAGAATCCATCCTTGGGTGGAAGGAATACGAGCTGGAAATGATGCGCGACGCCAACGACAACGTGGTGGTCGTGTGCTCGATCGAGAACGTGGACCCCGTGGGCGTGCACACCGGCGACTCCATCACCGTGGCCCCCGCCCTGACCCTGACCGACCGCGAGTACCAGCGCATGCGCGACATCGCGATCGCCGTGATCCGCGAGGTGGGCGTGGACACCGGCGGCTGTAACATCCAGTTCGCCGTGGAACCGGACACCGGTCGCATCGTGGTCATCGAGATGAACCCGCGCGTGTCCCGTTCATCCGCTCTGGCGTCCAAGGCCACCGGTTTCCCGATCGCCAAGATCGCGACCAAGCTTTCCCTGGGTTACACCCTGGACGAGATTCCCAATGACATCACCAAAAAGACCCCGGCGAGCTTCGAGCCGACCCTGGATTACGTGGTGGTCAAGGTGCCGCGCTTCGCGTTCGAGAAGTTCCCCGCCGCGGATCCCACGCTGACCACCACCATGAAGTCGGTGGGTGAGGCCATGGCGATCGGTCGTAACTTCACGGAGGCCCTGCAGAAGGCCCTTCGCTCCTTGGAGCAGAAGGGATCGTCCTTCGACTTCACCAAGCCCGCGGTGGAAGCCGGCCCCAACACCGTGGCCCGGTTGGTGGAGCGCACCAAGGAAACCACCACCGAGCGATTGCGTAACGTACAGCAGGCCCTGCTGGCCGGTGCCACCGTGGAGCAGATCTTCGAGGCCACCGCGATCGACCCGTGGTTCCTGGACCAGCTTCAGTTGCTCAACGAGACCGCGCAGCTGATCCGTGAGGACCGGGACCTGCGCCCCGAGACGCTGCGGGAGGCCAAGCGCCACGGCTTCTCGGACGCCCAGATCGGCGAGCTCGTGCACTTGGACGAGTCCGTGGTGCGGGGTATCCGCCACGCCCTGGACATCCGTCCCGTGTTCAAGACGGTCGACACCTGCGCCGCCGAATTCGAAGCCTTCACCCCGTACCACTACTCGAGCTACGACGAAGAGAACGAGATCGCACCGCACGAGAAACCGTCGGTGATGATCCTGGGTTCGGGTCCCAACCGGATCGGCCAGGGCATTGAGTTCGACTACTCGTGCGTGCACGCGTCCATGGTGCTGCGCGAGGCCGGTTACGAGACCGTGATGGTCAACTGCAACCCGGAGACCGTTTCGACCGACTACGACATCTCCACGCGCCTGTACTTTGAACCGCTCACGTTCGAGGACGTCATGGAGATCGTGGAAGCAGAACGCCGCAGCGGTGGCCTGCTGGGCGTGTTCGTGCAACTGGGCGGCCAGACCCCGCTCAAGTTGGCGGCTGATCTCAAGGCCGCTGGCGTGCCCATTCTGGGCACCACCCCCGAGGCCATCGACCTGGCCGAGGACCGCGGCGAATTCGCCCGTGTGCTCCACCAGGCAGATCTGCGCCAGCCCAAGAACGGCACCGCGTCCACGTTCGAAGAGGCCAGCTTGATTGCCAATGACATTGGATACCCGGTGCTCGTGCGGCCTTCCTACGTGCTCGGTGGCCGCGGTATGGAGATCGTCTACGACGAGGATTCCCTGCGTCACTACCTCGACAACGCCACGGAAGTCAGCGCCAACCGTCCGGCACTGATCGACAAGTTCCTGGAAGACGCCATCGAGATCGACGTGGACGCGCTCTTCGACGGCAAGGAAGTCTATGTCGGTGGCGTGATGGAGCACATCGAGGAGGCCGGTATTCACTCCGGTGACTCGGCTTGTGTCCTTCCGCCAGTCACGCTGGGCCCCGAGGTGGTGCAGCGTGTCCGCGAGGCTACCGCGGCCATTGCTCGCGGTGTGGGCGTCAACGGACTGATCAACATCCAGTTCGCCCTGGCATCGAACATCCTGTACGTGATCGAGGCCA
>JAKDKI010000346.1 GCA_030453435.1 Kocuria sp. | reverse complement strand
GTGGAGATCGCACGGGCCGCGGGGGCGGACGTGATGGAGAGTGTCGACAACACGCATCGCAAGGCCGGTGCGCTCAATCAGGCCCTTGAGGTCGTAGCCGCCATGAATCCGCGGCACGTGATGGTCATGGACGCGGACACCCAGCTGGCACCGCGCTTCATCGAGATCGCCCTCGAGCGGCTGCGCGATCCCAAGATGGGTGCCGTGGGCGCCGTCTTCGGCGGTGTGGACCCGGAAGGCTACCTGCAGTACATGCAGCGCCTGGAATGGGCCCGCTACGCAGAACAAATCGAACGCACAGATCAGACCTTCGTGCTCTCCGGCACCGCGGCGTTGATCCGCTGGGACGCCATGGAAGCGGTGAAGGACCATTTCGGTCGCTACTACGACCTGGGATCCATCACCGAGGACATGCGCCTGACCCTGGACCTGAAGACCGTGGGATACCGCCTGTGCTCGCCCGTCGAGTGCGAGTCAACTACCGAGATGATGCCGTCGGTCAAGTTGCTGTTTTTACAGCGCCGCCGCTGGTACTTGGGTGCTCTGCAAAACGTCACGGCCTACGGCTTCACCCGGGTCTCGGCCCCCTACTGGCGTCAGCAGCTGATGCTGTGCCTGTCCGTGGGGCTCATGTCCTTGTATCTGACGCTCACGGCCCTGTCACTGGTGTTCGGCTGGTTCGCGCTGAACCCGTTCTGGCTTGCAGTGGGCGCGGTGTTCGCGGTGGAGCGCACCGTGACTGTCTGGAAACTCGGTTGGAAGGCCCGCTTCACGGCGGTGCTCGTATTCCCCGAACTGATTTATGCCCTGATCCTGCAGTCCGCGTTCGTCGCGGCTGTGCACCAACACCTCACGGGCCAGACCGGTTCGTGGCACCACGTAGAAGTAGAGGAAGGTACCCCCGTCAATGTATAGCGTTGATCTCACCCAGGCCATGCCCGTTGCCGCAGCAGGACTCGCAGGCGTGAGCCTGACCGTTTCGCAGAACATCCTGTCCGTGGGCGTTTTGTTCTTTGCCACGCTCGCCCTGATCACCACCGTGCGTTCGGTGTGGTTCACGGTGCGCAAGCGCCGCCGCGGCCGCCACGCCGCAGCCACGGATTCCGCAGTGCTCGACACTCTTCAGTACTACCGGAATCGCCGGCTGCAGGAGGCACAGCCCCAGGAGATTGCGGCCTAATCCCGCACTGAGGCTCTAGCCCCGCAGCAGGGCTTCTGCCTGTTCCACACATTCGTGCACGCTGGCGGCCCGTCGTTCAATACCTTGGACGCGCGGGTCGCTTTTGCTTTCCCCGTCCGCAACGTTCAACGACGACGCCGCGAACCGCGCCATGGTCAGCGCCTCCGCCGTCTGGGCCATGGCATTACCGCTGCGAGACAGTTGCCGGTGAACGTCCGAAAGATACCCGCCCTTGGACGCGGGAATGTCTTGGGTTTCCGACGGCGCCCGGCGATGGGCCTCCATGCAGACTTCACGCACCCGCGGCAACAGATCCGCGAGGTCGTTGGCAATCGGAACTGCACCCACCCGCAGTCCCGTGTCGGTCACACCTTCCAACATCTGGTGGTACCGGTCCAGTCCGCGCTGGAATCGGTCATGAGCACGCCGCCACACTCCGCGACCCAGTTCCTGGTCATCGCGGCGCGTCGCAACGTAATCGCGCAAGAAACCCACGCCGTGCCCCTTTCAAACATGAACCGCCGCGCCCAAGACGCAGCGGTTCATGGTATCGCTTTCAGCGACTCCGACCCCGTCAACGGCCGGTTCACCGAGTCCGCAGACGTTCTGGGACTCGTTGCAGTGACCTGGTCAGATGGTCAGAAGTACCTTGCCGATGTGAGATCCGGAGTCGAAGTACTCGTGTGCCTCACGAACCTGGTCCAGCGGGAAGGTCTTGTCCATGATGGGGCGCACGGCCCCGGAGGTGACATGGGGCCACACGATTTGGCGCACCGCGCCCATGATCTGGGCCTTCTCGCTCAGGGGACGCGAACGCAGTGTGGTGCCGATAACCGCGCCTCGCTTGTTCATCAGGCGGCCGATGTTCAGTTCTCCCTTGACCCCGCCCTGCATGCCGATGATGGTGATACGGCCGTTGTTCGCCAACGCCTTGACGTTGGGGTCCAGGTACTTGGCTCCCATGACATCGAGGATCACGTCCGCGCCGTGGCCGTCGGTGAGTTCCTTGACCCGCTCCACGAAGTCTTCGTCCTTGTACTTGATGGCCGTGGCACCGAGTTCGGTGACGAAGTCAGCCTTTTCTTGGCTGCCGACCGTGGCCAGCACCGTCAGGCCCAGAGCCTTGGCTACCTGAATCGCATGGGTTCCGATACCCCCCGCACCGCCGTGGACGAGCAGGGTCTCGCCCTCCCGGGCCGCGGCCGCCATGAATACGTTGGAGAACACGGTGGCCGCCACTTCCGGCAGCGCGGCGGCCTCGACCAGGTCCAGTCCTTCCGGGGCGGGGAGTACCTGCGGCCACGGTGCAATGACCTTTTCTGCGTAGCCACCGGAGTCCAAGAGGGCCACGACCTTGTCCCCCACGGACAGCCCGGCTTCCTCCGGGACATCTGGGCCCAGCGCGTTGACGGTGCCGGAGACCTCGAGGCCGAACACATCAGAGGCATCCGGAGGCACGGGGTAATTGCCCTGCCGCTGCAGCACGTCCGCGCGGTTGATGCCCGCGGCAGCCACTTCGATCAGCACGCCATCCCCCGTGACCGAGGGGTCGTCGATCTCCGTGACCTTCAGGACCTCCGGTCCACCCGACTCAATATCTCGCACTGCACGCATGGAATCTCCTACTCGCTCGGTGTCGGTCTGCTTCTTCCATCCTGGCGCGGATTCGCGGTCTCGGCTAGATTCCGACGCCGCTCAGCCGGTTCGCTACGCGCGTTACCGGGCCGAGCGGCGTCGTATTGGCACTGCACAGTGGTCACGTGGAATAATGACGTGTCGTTCGCGACCGCCCCCGCGGGCGGCCGCG
>JAKDKI010000061.1 GCA_030453435.1 Kocuria sp. | reverse complement strand
ATCCCCGCTGGGGCCCCAAAAAAATCCCGCCGTTACAGCTGAGGGGCCGGTTGAACCCCTCCCCCTCGTGAAACGGGTTCCAAGGGCCCCTCAGTCGCTGCAGTCGGTCCTAACGGCCCCAGCGTGCGTTATACCTACGTTGCTTAGGTGCCCAGCTACTTACTGCAACTCCTAGTGTCCGTAGAACACCCGCTCGAACACGGTGCGCGATTGCCGGGTGATCCGCAGGTAATCCTCTTCCAGCTGTGACGCCGAACCTGGTTCGTAGCCGATCCACCGGGCCACGGCTTCCAGGTCCACGCGGCGCGAGGGCACGGAGTCGGAGGACCGGCCCGAGCGCAACACGTTGCCGTTTCGAATGGCCGTTGCCAGAGTCCACGCGCTCTTGAGTACTTGGGCGTCCTGGGGTGCCAGCAGATCGGCCTCGACCGCAGCTTCCAGTGCAGCCAGGGTGGACGTGGTGCGCAAACCCTCGACCTCGTGACCGTGCTGCAGTTGCAGCAACTGCACCAGCCATTCCACATCCGAGAGTCCACCGCGGCCAAGTTTCAGCTGGCGGTTGGGATCGGCACCGCGCGGCATCCGTTCGCTCTCCACGCGCGCCTTCATTCGGCGCACGTCAATGAGCTGACGATCACTGAAATCGGCGGGATACCGATAGCGATCGAACACCCGAACCAGAGCCGTGGCCACGTCCTCGTTGCCAGCCATGTGTCGAGCACGAGTGAGCGCTTGGAACTCCCAGGTCTGGCCCCAGCGGTCGTAGTACTGCGCGAAGGATTCCACCGAACGGGCCATGGGACCTTGCTTGCCTTCGGGCCTCAGATCGTTGTCGATCTCCAGCGTGCGCTCCGCAATGATGGGCGGCTTGCACGGCATCTTGAGCAGTTGCACCATGCGCGCGAAGATCTTCTCGGCCTGCGAGCGTGCGTCGCTGGCCTCGGCTCCGTCACGCGGCTCGAAGGCGTACATCACGTCCGCGTCAGATCCGTAACCGATTTCCCGACCACCCTGCCGCCCCATGGCCACGACCATGACGTCCGCCAGCGCCTCGTTGTCATCACCGTCGCAGAATTCTCGCTGGGCAATGTACAGAGCCCCCATCACCGTGGCCTGGTCCACGTTGGACAGCCCTGTCACGACCGATTCGACCGAAGCCAACCCGCTCGTGTCGGCGAGCGCGATCCGTAGCTGCTCGCGGCGTCGTATCTGGCGGATCGCACGGATGGCTTCTTCCGGCTCGGGGTGCCGTTGCAGCTGGGTGCGCATTTCCTTGGCCAGTTCATCCAGGGCGCGCGGGCGGAGCTGTGGATCATCGCCCAGCCAGGCGATGGCCTGGGGGGAGGTCTCCAGCAGGTCCGAAACATACCGGGAGCTGGACAGGATCTGGCACAATCGCTCGGCCGCCGCGTTCGAGTCCCGTAGCAACCGCAGAAACCACGGGGTGTTGCCCATGGCCTCGGAGATCTTCCGGAAGTTGAGTAGACCGGCATCCGGGTCCACGCCCTGGGCGATCCAGTCCAACAGCACCGGAAGCAGAGTGCGCAGAATTTCCGCTCGCCGGCTCACCCCGCGCGACAGCGCCTCGATGTGCCGCATGGCCGCCTTGGTGTCCTGATAGCCCAGTGCCGCCAGCCGGTCGAGCGCAGATTCTGTGGTGAGCGTCGTATCCGTGGGCGCATTGGCCAGTGCAGCCAACATCGGACGGTAGAAGATCCGCTCGTGCATGGTGCGCACGGTGCGTTTGATCTTGGTCCAGTCCTCCGTGAGCGCCTTGCCCGTGGGGTGACGGGTCTCCCCCGCGCCAGCCACGGAACGTGCCACCACGGACAACTCTCGCTCGTCGCGAGGCATGAGGTGGGTGCGGCGCATTCGGAACAATTGGATGCGGTGCTCGAGCAAACGCAGCCACCGATAATTACGGTGGAACTCTTCGCCGTCACTGCGCGAGGTGTACCCGCCCGCGGCCAGGGCGACCAGCGAATCAGTGGTGGCCTTGGTACGCACCGTTTCGTCACTGCGTCCGTGCACGAGCTGCAGCAACTGCACCGTGAACTCGACATCGCGCAGCCCACCCGGGCCCAGTTTGATCTGGCGGTCCCGATCCGCTTCGGGAATATTGTCCATGACCCGGCGCCGCATGGCCTGGACTGATTCCACGAATCCTTCGCGCTCGGCCGAAGACCACACGAACGGAGCGATGGCCTCCTCGTAGCGCTCGCCCAGTTCCTTGTCACCGGCGATCGCACGTGCCTTGAGCAGCGCCTGGAACTCCCACGATTTTGCCCACCGCTTGTAATAACGCACGTGGGAATCCAGAGTGCGGACGAGTGGGCCGTCCTTGCCCTCCGGCCTCAAGTTGGCATCCACTTCCCACAGTGCCGGCTCCGTACCGGACGTCATGATGGCGTGGGCCATCCCGGTGGCCAAGTTCGTGGCAATCTCGGTGGCCAGCTGCTCGTCCGGCACTTCACCCTGGTCCGCGGCCTTGACGTCGACGACGTACACGACGTCAACGTCGGAAATATAGTTCAGCTCGCGGGCGCCACATTTGCCCATCCCGATCACGGCCAAACGCACCTGATTCACGAGCGCCTGATCCCATTGTTCGTTGGCCTCGGCACGTGCCACGGCCAGCCCGGCTTCCACCGCGGCCCCGGCCAGATCGGCGAGTTGACGGCCCACCGACGGCATGTATTCGACGGGGTCCAGGGCGCCGACGTCGCGGATGGCCACCTTGGTGATGCCCCGCCGGTAAGCAACCCGCAGCGCCTTGTAGGCGTCCGCGCCGGTCACGGTGGCGGTAGGAATCTCCGATGCGGGGTCTGCCCCGACTGATTCGAGCAGAGCGTCACGGAAAACGTCCGCGTTGTCGTGACCGGGTTTGTCCTGGGGTTCGATGTCCAGCAGATCCAGATTCTCAGGGGCCCGCAGCAAGAATTCACCGAGGGCTTCGGAGGCACCCAACAATCGAAACATAGTTTCTGCCTTCTGAGGATCGCCATTGACCCGGTCTGTGATCTTCGGATGATGTTCGATCAAACGCACGATCAACTGCAACGCTGCGTCCGGGGATGCCGCGTGGGACAGACCGTCGAGCAGCAACTCAAGATCGACATCATCGAGCTCACGGAACCCCAGCCAGCGCCTGGCATTGGTGACATCCGCGAATCCGATGGAGATCAGCCGCTTTCCGGAAATCTTTTCCGCGCGCTCCTTGGCAGTACCTCCCGTGGTCCCCATATCCCCCACGCCTACAGGATCCCCAGATTGGTGCGCAGCTCATAGGGGCTGACTTCCACCCGGTAGTTGTCCCAATCGCGGCGCTTGTTCCTCAGGAAGGAGTCGAAGACCTGTTCGCCGAGCAACTCCGCCATGAACTCCGATTCCTCGGTCTGGCGAATGGCCTCGTGCAGGCTTGTGGGGAGCGGCTGGTGCCCCACTGCACGGCGTTCGGCGCTGGACATTGCGAAGACATCGTCCATCTCGACCGGCGGCAGCTCGTATTCGTTCTCAACGCCCTTGAGGCCCGCTCCCAACAGGGCCGCATAGGAGAGGTACGGGTTGGTGGCCGAGTCGATACCCCGGTACTCGATGCGTGAGGACTGCACCTTGTCCGGCTTGTACAGCGGCACCCGCACCAGTGCGGAGCGGTTGTTGTGACCCCAGGACATGTAGGACGGCGCTTCGTCGCCGGCCCAGAGCCGCTTGTACGAGTTCACGAACTGATTGGTCACGGACGTGAACTCGGGTGCGTGCCTCAGCAGGCCGGCGATGAAGTGTCGGCCGGTCTTGGACAACCTGAATTCCGAACCCGCCTCGTAGAACGCGTTGGTGTCACCTTCGAACAACGAGAAATGGGTGTGCATGCCCGACCCAGGCTGGCGGGAAAACGGCTTGGGCATGAACGTCGCATAAATCCCCTGCGACAGCGCCACTTCTTTGACAATGGTTCGGAACGTCATGATGTTGTCCGCCGTCTGCAGCGCGTCCGCGTAGCGCAGGTCGATCTCATTCTGGCCCGGGCCCGCCTCGTGGTGGGAGAACTCGACGGAGATTCCCACGGCCTCGAGCATGCTCACGGCGGTGCGGCGGAAGTCCTGAACCACGCCGCCCGGGACGTGATCGAAGTAGCCCTCGTAATCCACGGGAGTGGGCTCACCGGTCTGGGGGTCCAGCTCCGAGGACCGCAGCAGGTAGAACTCGATCTCGGGCGCGGTGTAGCACGTGAATCCCATGTCCGCGGCCTTGTTCAGAACCCTGCGGAGCACTCCTCGCGGATCGGAAGCGGACGGCTCGCCGTCCGGTGTCTTGAGGTCGCAGAACATGCGGGACGTGGGCTCGTCGTCGCCGCGCCACGGCAGCAGCTGGAACGTGGAGGGGTCCGGCTGGAGCAGCATGTCCGATTCATAGACGCGCGAGAGCCCTTCGATGGATGAACCGTCGAAGCCGAGTCCCTCGTCGAAAGCGGATTCGACCTCTGCGGGCGCCAGAGCTACGGACTTGAGCGTTCCCACGACATCCGTGAACCACAGACGCACGAATCGCACGTCACGATCCTCAATGGTTCGCAAAACGAATTCTTGCTGCCGATCCATGTGGGGCCACCTCGTGTGTCTCGTCCGTGTTTCGGTTGTGCTCGCGACCCGGTGACGTCTCCGTCACAGGTGAGCCGCTACCCCAACTCTAACGGCAGGTCCCCACACGCAGACGCGACGAGCGGGATCCCCGCAAGCGCGGCGTCGTCGGCGGTACCCTGGAGAAATGACCGCTACGCCCCAGTCAGACCAGGCCGCCAAGACCCCCTCGCTCAGCGACGTGACCCGCGTGCGCACGGTGCATTTGCAGCGAGCCAAGGCGCAGGGTGAGAAAATCGCCATGCTCACCAGCTACGACTCCTTGACGGCCGCTATTTTCGACGGCGCCGGCGTGGACGTCTTGCTCGTGGGCGACTCCGCCGGAAACAACGTGTTGGGTTACGGAACCACCATCCCGGTCACCCTCGACCACATGATTCCCCTGGCCGCAGCGGTGGCCCGCTCGGCACAACGTGCCCTGGTGGTCGTGGACCTGCCGTTCGGCAGCTACGAGGAATCCCCCGAACAGGCCGTGCGTTCCGCGGTGCGCGTCATGAAGGAAACCGGCGCCCATGCCGTCAAACTCGAGGCCGGCGAGGAGCTGGCCGACCACGTTGCCGCCGTGGTGCGCGCGGGCATCCCCGTGATGGGGCACGTGGGGTTCACCCCGCAGTCAGAGCACGCGCTGGGCGGCTACCGGGTCCAGGGCAAGGGCGACGCCGCCGCCAAACTGGTTGCCGATGCCCAGGCTGTGCAGGCAGCCGGGGCCTTCGCCGTGGTCCTGGAAATGGTCTCCGCGGATGCCGCCGAGGAGGTCGAGGAGATTCTCTCGATTCCCACCGTAGGAATCGGTGCTGGCAACGTCACCACCGGTCAGGTGCTTGTGTGGCAAGACATGTTGGGTCTGCGAACCGGGCGGATGCCCCGGTTCGTCAAGCAGTACGCGCAGCTGTCCGAAACTATTGGTGACGCAGTGGGCAGCTATGTGTCCGACGTGAAATCGGGGCAGTTCCCGGCCGAAGAGCACAGCTTCCGCGGCTGAATCCACCACCCGCGATCAGATATGCGAAGGGCCCGGACGGAAGATCCGGGCCCTTCGCATGAGACAGGTTCAGTCACCCCTGTAGGCAGCGTCCTCGTCGTCCCAGCGTTTGGTGTTCTCCGCCGCAGTCTTGAGCGCGCGCGAGGCCTCTTCACGAGTTGCGTACGGACCCATGAGCTGGCGGTAGTCGTCCTTGGGACCCTCTTCCACTTGCTTGGTGTACAGGTTGTACCAGTACTCAGCCATGTCATTGCCTCACTCTCACGGCGCTACGCGCCCTTCGACGGTTCAGTCCACGGAGCGTGAAGCCCCTGGACTGCTGCTCGGCTCTGCTCCGAGCGTCTAAGGATTAGGCTAGTGCCAAGACCCGCGCAGTGCTGGCATAGGGACCTGCACCTGCGCATCGTTTCAACCCGTTGGAGGCAACGACCCACCGTGACATCGCACAACCTGGCCCCAGCTCCCGGATCCACCGCTCCCGTCGGGGACCTCAAACCGGGAATTATCGGACCTTCCCGCACGGTTCCCGCATCGATCACCCGCCCCGAATACGTGGGCCGCGCGGATGCCGATGAAGGCAACGACTCGAACATGTACACCGCGGAGGAAATCGAGCTGGTACGCGAGGCCGGTCGCATTGCGGCTCGCGCTCTTGAACTGGCCGGTGCCGCCGCTCAGCCCGGTGTGACCACCGATGAGCTGGACCGCATTGCACACGAGTATATGTGCGATCACGGTGCTTACCCCTCGTGCTTGGACTACCGCGGATTCCGCAAGTCCATCTGCACCTCCATCAACGAGGTCATCTGCCACGGCATCCCGGATTCCACCGTGCTCGAGGACGGGGACATTGTGAACCTGGACGTCACCGCGTACAAGAACGGTATGCACGGTGACACCAACGCGACCTTCCTGGTGGGCAACGTGGACGAAGACTCCCGCCTGCTGGTCGAGCGCACCCGCGAGGCCACCAACCGCGCCATCAAGGCGGTCCGCCCGGGGCGGGAGATCAACGTGATCGGGAGGGTCATCGAGAAGTACGCCAAGCGCTTCAACTACGGCGTGGTCCGCGACTTCACCGGCCACGGCGTGGGCCGCGAGTTCCACTCGGGTCTGGTCATCCCCCATTACGACGCCGCCCCCTCCTACAACACGGAGATGCGGCCGGGCATGATCTTCACGATCGAACCCATGCTGACCCTGGGCTCGATCGCGTGGGACCAGTGGGACGACGACTGGACCATCACCACCTCTGACAAGCGCCGCACCGCTCAGTTCGAGCACACCATGGTCGTGACCGAGGACGGCGTGGACGTCCTCACCCTGCCGTAGACTGACCGCACACCTGGGGCGTGGAACATGCCCCTGCCCACCTGGTTTTACCGTGAACCGAGAGGACCGTTCATGAGCCCCACCAACGCATCGCAGGCCCCGTCAACACTGGGTATCGGTATCGACATCGGCGGTACCGGCACCAAGGGTGGGATCGTCGATCTCAGTACCGGGGAACTCGTGGGAGAGCGGTTCCGGATCCCCACCCCCAAGCCGGCGACCCCCGAGGCCGTGGCAGACGTGGTCAAGCAGATCGTTGCCGAACTGCAGTCCCGCCCGGGCGCTCCGGCCCCGGACTCACACGTGGGCATCGTGTTTCCCGCCATCATCAAGGACGGCGTGGCGCTCTCCGCCGCGAACGTGGACAAGTCGTGGATCGGCACGGACGTGGATGCTCTCATGACCGAGACTCTCGGGCGCGAGGTCGAAGCCCTCAACGACGCCGACGGCGCCGGGCTCGCCGAAGCCTATTACGGTGCCGGCCGCGACAAGACCGGTCTGGTCATGGTCATCACCCTGGGCACCGGAATCGGATCCGCCATGATCCTCAACGGCCAATTAGTTCCCAACGCTGAGCTGGGTCACCTGGAGATCGACGGCCACGATGCCGAAACCAAGGCCTCGGCAGCCGCGCGCGAACGTGAGGACCTGCCGTGGAAGAAGTGGGCCAAGAAGCGTCTGCAGCGCTACTTCTCGCACGTGGAATTCCTGTTCTCCCCGTCCCTGTTCATCATTGGCGGTGGCGTGTCCAAGAACTCGGAGAAGTTCGTGCCGTATCTGGAGCTGAAGACGCCCGTGGAGATCGCCAAATTGCGCAATAACGCCGGCATCGTGGGCGCCGCACTGTGGGCTCAGCAGAGCCGCGAGTCCCAGGTTGCCAAGACGATGATCGATCCGGACAAGAAAAAGTAACTGCAGAACGTAAAGAATCCCGTTGGGACCGCGGCTTCCCCTCCGCATTCCCAACGGGATCTTCATGTCCTAGTTTATGTATCCATGCGGGTTCAATCAAGATCACTCAGCAGTTCATCTGTCAGCGATCGCAGGAAATCCCCCGCGCTGGCGTCGATCTTCACCGCAGCCAGGTGATCCGAGCCCGTGACGCCGTGATTGACGATCACCACCGGAATCCCATTATTCGCCGCGCGCCGCACGTATCGCTTGCCGGAATTTATGGTCAGTGACGTTCCGGCCACCAGAAGGGCCTCAGCTCGGTCAACGATGTATTTGGCATAGCGCACGCGTTCCGGTGGCGCGTTCTCTCCGAAGAACACCACGTCAGGCTTGAGGATCCCACCACACACTGGGCAGTCCAGGACTTCGAAGTGTTCGGTGTGCTCAATGGTCGCGTCCGCGTCCGGTGCGTACTCGATGTCGTGGCGTGTGGCGACGTCGTCGTAGAAGCCGGGGTTGAGCGCATCCAAGCGGTCGGAGACGACATGACGCGGAATGCTGGTGCGGCAGCGGGTGCAGATGACTCTCTGATGGGTTCCGTGCAGGTCCAGGACATCAATGCTCCCGGCCTTCTGGTGCAGCCGGTCGATGTTCTGCGTGATGATGCCCCGCACAATGCCCCGGCGCTCCAGAACGGCCAGCGCTGCGTGGGCCGCGGATGGTTCCGCGTTAGCCACGAAATGCCAACCGAACTGATTACGCGCCCAATAGTGACGCCGCATCCGCTCCGACCCCATGAACTCCTGATAGGTCATGGGTGTTCGCGGTTTGGCCTCCGGGCCGCGGTAGTCGGGAATACCCGAATCGGTGCTGACGCCCGCGCCCGTGAGGACGGCCAATTGCCGCCCCTTCAAGGCGGAAGCCGCCGCGGGAAGCCCAGCGGCGGCGTCGAGCGCGTTCGGATCCGGAAAAAGTGCCGCGTCAACGGGCGCACCGTATCCGGCGCGGATCACCCGGACCGGCATCAGTACTGCTCGAGCTTGGCCAGTGCCTGTTCGAAGCGTTCCAGCTGCCGGGGTTCCATGACGTCCGACTCGAAGTAGTCCACCACCGTGCCCCGCGAATCCAGCACTACGGTGTGGCGGTTGGCGTAGCCACCATCCTCCGCGAGCACGCCATAGCGACGGCTCACTTCACCGTGCGGCCAGAAATCGGACAGCAATTCGAAATCGTAGGATTCCTGGCGCGCGAACGCATCCAGTGTGAAATAGCTGTCCGTGGAAATGCCCAGCACCTTGGCGTTGCTCTTCTCGAACACCTCGGGGTGATCCTGCAAGTAGCACAGTTCACTCGTACACACGGGCGAGAAGGCGAACGGGAAGAAGATGAGGACCACGGGGCTGCCCTGGAATTGCGACAGCGTCACGGCTTCACCGTGCTGATTGGGCAGGGTGAAATCCGGCGCGGGAGACCCGACGGAGGTCATAGGAGCAACTCCTGGCGTAAGTGGTTGATGTTCCGGCACGAGGTCAGAAATTGCGCTTGGGCGCCAACCGGGTGACGGACCAATCGGGGGAAACTCGAGCGGTGGTGGTGACGTGCAGTCCTGCTGTCGGAGCGGCGTCCTGGACGTCTGCCGGAGAAACGTGACCGTCACGGCCGGACTTGGGAGTCAACAACCAGACCACACCGCCCTCATCGAGGGTGGCCTGGACGTCAACGAGTTCGTCCACCAAGTCACCGTCGCCCTCGCGCCACCACAGGATGACAGCGTCCACGACTTCTTGTGCCTCGTCATCGAACAGCTCCGAGCCAATGGTGGCCTCGATCTGGTCCCGCAACTGAGCGTCGACGTCGTCGTCGTAACCGAACTCCTGGACGTAGTCTCCGTCCTTCAAATTGAGCTGGTCCACCGCGGACTCGTCGGGGGCCTTTGCCTCGCTCACCGTATATACTCCTTCTTGATGTAGACGTGCTACCGCCCACAGTGCCGATGCACTGA
>JAKDKI010000060.1 GCA_030453435.1 Kocuria sp. | reverse complement strand
CCCCCCTGCGGCAGGGGCGTGCCCAACTCACGCACAGCGACCCATTATGCCATATATTGGCTAGCCCTGTGTGCCGTCCGTGGGTTCCGGCGCGCAGACCTGGAATGACCCGTTGACCACTTGGAATCCGTGCTCGCTCAGGATGGCCAGGTCGGCCTTGTTCAGGTCGGCCGGGTTGAGCTGCTCGATCATGTCCGGGCGACGCTGGGCGGTGCGGTGCAGTTGCTGGTCGCGGCGCCAACGGGCGATGTTCCCGTGGTGACCGGACAGCAGCATGTCGGGAATGGCTCGTTCGCGCCACACGGCCGGTTTGGTGTACACGGGGTACTCGAGCAGACCACCGGTGTGGGATTCTTCCGTCAGGGAATCGGGGTTACCGATCACGCCGGGAATCAGCCGGGTCACGGCTTCAACCATGGCCAGGACGGCCACTTCTCCCCCGTTGAGCACGTAATCTCCCAGGCTCATGGGCCGTACCACCGCGTGCTCCGAGGCCCACTCGATGAAGCGTTCGTCGATGCCTTCGTAACGACCGCACGCGAACACCAGGTGCTCCTCGTCAGCCAGTTGATAGGCGACGTCCTGGGTAAAGACTTCGCCGGCCGGGGACGGGACGACGAGGACCGGCTTGCGATCCGACGGGGACGCCGCGGTCACCGACTCGAGTGCCTGCGCCCACGGCTCGGGTTTCATGACCATGCCGGCCCCACCGCCGTACGGGGTGTCGTCCACCGTGCGATGCCGGTCAGTGGCGAAACTGCGCGGGTCGGTCACCGACAGGTCAAGCACGCCGTCCGTCATGGCCTTACCGATCAACGACAGCTCAAGGGGTGCCAGGTATTCGGGGAAGATGCTCAGCACATCAATGCGCACGGTCCTACTCCTCCGATCCGAGGTCCAGCAGACCCGCGGGCGGAGTCAGCAGCACACGCCCGGTTTCCAGATCGATGTCCGGCACGATTTCTTCCACGAAAGGGATCAGAATACGACGCCGCTCCCCCACGACTTCCAGTTCCAGCAGGTCCTGCGCCGGGCCGGAGATCAACGCGGTGACCTTTCCGACTTCACGATCCTCGCGGGTGGTGTCCACGGCCATCAGGCCGAGCAGATCGTCCTGGTGCCACTCGTCGTCGTCGAGTTCCACGTCGTGGGGCTCGGCGAACAATTGAGATCCGCGCATTTCTTCGGCGCGGTTGCGGTCAGTGATCTCATCGAAACGGGCGATCAGCACCTTCTTGTTCCAACGGAAACCGGATGCGGTGAGTGTGTCAGGAAGCCCCGCGGCGGCGTCGGACGATCCCTGCGGCCACTGGACGCTCAGGACAGAACCCGGCGCGAAGCGCGTCTCGGGGTCATCGGTGAACAGTTGCACCGTGACTTCCCCGCGCACGCCGTGGGGTTTGCCGATGCGTGCAATCCGAACGCTCATGAGATCTCCTTTGCCGGATCTGGGCCGATGTGATGTTTTTACCAAATGATGACGGCCCCCGTCTCCCGCGTCTGCAGGAAACAGGGGCCGTTCACGTACGCGCGGTCTTTAGCGACGACGACGGTCGGTATCGACCACGTCTACGCGCACATTTTCGCCGGGTGCCAGGGCCGTGACGACGGTGCGCAGGGCCTTGGCTGTGCGTCCGGAACGCCCGATCACGCGGCCGAGGTCATCGGGGTGAACCCGAACCTCGAGGATCTGCCCGCGGCGTCCTTCGCGTGAGCGAACGGTGACGTCCTCGGGGCTGTCCACAATGCCGCGAACCAGGTGTTCCAGAGCCTCGGCGAGCATGCTCACTCTGCCTTCTCGGCGTTGTCCTCCGTGGAGTCCTCAGCCGCACCCTCGGTGGAAGCCTCTTCTGCGGGCGCTTCTGCCTGCTCGGAAGCCTCGGCCTTGTCAGCCTTGGGAGTGATGGCCTCGGGGATGATCACGGAACCCTTGTCGGGTGCCACGAAGTCAGCCTTGGTCTCGGGGGCCTTGTACGTACCCTCGGCACCGGGTTCACCCTTGAACTTCTGCCAGTCACCGGTGATCTTCAGCAGTGCTGCCACGGCGTCAGAGGGCTGTGCGCCCACGCCGAGCCAGTACTGGATCCGGTCGGAAACCAGGTTGATGTAAGAGGGGTGCTCGGTCGGCTGGTAGACGCCAACCTCCTCGATGACACGACCATCGCGCTTCTTGCGGGAATCGACGATGACAACGCGGTAACGGGGATCGCGCATTTTACCCATGCGCTTGAGACGAATCTTAACTGCCACTTGAGTGGTTACTCCTGTTTCGAATGTGGTCGGAAATGCACACACTTGCACCCGTGGGGCGGGCCTTGGTGGGATTTCCTGTGGACGCGACACACGTGCGGTGAGAGGGTCCGCACGGTTCGAGTACCCGTCTATTGTGCCACATGTGTCAATCCGAGGGGCGCAGGACGAACGTGGGTTATCTCTCCAGTTTGAGAGCCTTGCGCCATGTGAGTGCCTGGCCGCCCTGGAACACCGCGCGCTGGTACACCCGCTCCCCCACGCGGAACATGATCAAGCCGAAGAACGCGCACAATCCCAGCGCCAGCCACGGTTCCCACCAGGCCACCGTGTCGGTGAGCATGCGCACGGGCATCGCCACCGAGGACACCAGCGGAACATAGGAAGCCACCGTGAGCCAGACTCCCTTGGCGAACATGCCCACGAGCAACGCGGCAATCAACACGGACATGATGGGGCCGGTGTTCGACTGCAGGTCCTCCGTACGGGAGGCCAGCGACCCCAGAACCGCCCAGATGCTTGCCTGGGCGGCGAAGCCCACCACGAAGAATCCGATGAACCAACCGGAAGCCTGCAGGATCCATCCGATCGATTCCGCCTGACCCAGCAGGTTCACGCCCAGCAGCCCCACCACTCCGTACAGAATGATCTGCGCGTAGGCCAGCAGGCAGTTTCCGGCCACCTTGCCGTAGAGGATGTGGCGCACCGGGATGGCCGTGGCCAGGATTTCCACCACCCTGTTCTGCTTCTCCTCGAGCACCGAGTTGGCAATGGCCATGCCAAAGATGATGGCCGCCGTGTAGAACAGCATGGCGAAAATGAAACCCAACACGTTGGCTGCCACGCCTCGGTCGGGATCATCGGACAGGGTCCGTGTCTGCACCTCGGAACCGGCCGCGAGCTGCTCGGTGGTGGTTCCAGCCTCCGCGGCGTTGCGCTGCGCGGTGATGTCCTTGGCCGCATCCGTGAGCATTCCGCTCAGCGAACTGTCCATGGAACTGCGTGCCGTGAGTACCCATGAGTCTTCGCCGTGGGAAACTGCCGCATCGATCTCATCATTCTGCAGCAGGTCACGGGCCTCATCAGGTGACACGGACCGCAGTTCTATCGAGGTGTTCTCATCGGCCGAGTCACGAGCCGTCTCCACCACCGTGACCGCTTGCGGATCGGTGGCGGCCACGGTGTAACTGGTGGTGCGCTCGCCCATGAAGAATATGAACACGGTGAACCCGATAATGCCGAGCACCGTGAGCACGGTGGACACGATGAAGGCGCGGTCGCGTAGCTTGACACCGATTTCGCGGTTCATGACGGTCACCCAGGGGACCGACGCCGAGGTGTTCTGTTCCTCTTCCGCTGCTGTGGTGGAGGCCCCGATGGAGGTGGTTGTCGTGTCGTCGCTCATGAGATGGCCTCCCGGTAAAGATCCCCCAGCGAGGGGCGAAGTCGCGCGAACTCGATCATGTGTCGAGCCGCAGCTTCCCGCACCAGCTGATCGCGTGCCTGGGCATCGGCCGGCTGGACGATGGCCGTATTGCCGTCCAGGTCGACCACTTCCACCCCGGGTTGCCCCCGGGTCCAGCCAACATCGGACTCGCAGACCAGCCGATACTGTTCGGGACGCGCTCCGCGTAATTGCTCGACCGGGCCGGCCAGACGGACCGTGCCGTTGTCGAGGACAACGAGGGCGTCACACAACCGGTCGATCAAATCCAGCTGATGGGATGAGAAGAGCACCGGAACACCACGCGCCATGTAGTCGCGCAACAGCCCCACCATGGCATCGACCGCGGTGGGATCCAGCCCGGAGAACGGTTCGTCCAGTACCAACGCCACAGGATCGTGAAGCAGTGAGGCAGCCACCTGGACGCGCTGCTGGTTGCCCAGGGACAGAGTCTCCAACCGGTCCTTGGCCCGCTCCCCCAGACCGAAACGATCCAGTAACCGGTGCGCTTCCGTCAGGGCCCGGGAACGTTCCATGCCGTGGAGCTGTCCCAGATAACCCAGTTGATCGGCTATGCGTTGCTTGGGGTACAGACCCCGCTCCTCCGGCATATAACCGAACCGCGAGCGCGCGCGGGCATTGATCGGCCGGCCGTTCCACAAAACGGTGCCACCGTGCTGGTCGAGGACACCCATGATCATGCGCATGGTGGTGGTTTTGCCCGCTCCATTCGCGCCGACGAATCCGGTCATCTGTCCGGGCTCCACGGAAAAGGACACCCGGTCCACCACGGTGCGGCCCCCGAACTTCCGCGTGAGGTCCTGTACCTCCAGCGTGCCCCCCGCGTGCGGTGGTGAATAGCGCACGGAGCTGTACGCGGCCCCCGGTTCTTTCAACCTCATGCTGTCTCCTCGGATCGGTGCCGTCCCCGCGGCCGTGGCGTGTACGCGACACGGCCGCGCCTGGCTGTTTCCAGCCTAGAAGGAGTGCAGGTCGATGAGATCAGCCCCGCGGCGGAACTTCCGCTCCACCTCGCGGTGTAGCTGGCCCGGGAACGGAGCGGACCAGCGATGACCCGGGCAGCCCATTGCAGCACCGTTCGAGGAGAACAACGACGAGTCAGGACACCATGCCCGATCTGTGGGCAAACACCACCGCTTGCACGCGGTCGCGTGCACCCACCTTGGCCAGCACATTGGAAATGTGCGTCTTGACCGTGGCTTGCCCAACGACCAACTTGTCGCAGATCTCGCCGTTGGACAGTCCCTCCGCCGCGAGGGTGAGCACCTCTCGCTCGCGTGCCGTGAGGGAATCGATGATGCGTTGCTGCTCGCCCGTCCGTTGGGGCGCTTCGGTCGACGACGCCGCTGTCCCGCCGTGGGCGTCGACCGTCGCTTCCTGAGGTGCGCGGGCGGCGTCGTACTGAGTGAGCTGCTGGACCACCCGCAGAGTGGCCTCCGGTGCGAGGAGGGCGTGGCCGTCCACCACGGCGTGAACCGCGGCGACCAGGTCCTCGGGTGAGGCGTTCTTGAGCAGGAATCCGCTGGCGCCTGCTCTCAGCGCGTCGAAGAGATAGTCGTCGCGGTCGAAGGTTGTGAGGATGATGACCTTGGTGTCCGTGGCCTCGGTGATGAGGCGTGTGGCTTCAATACCATCCATCACGGGCATCTGAACGTCCATGAGCACCACATCCACGGGACTGTCGAGCACGTGGGCCACGGCGTCCTTGCCGTTGGCGACCTGACCGACCACCTCCACGTTCTCCTCGACGGTGAGCATGAGTGAGAAACCGGATCGCACCAGTTCGTGATCGTCGGCCAGCAGAACTCGGATCACGGGGTGACCTCCTGGGTAGCACGGGTGAGGGGGCGGGGAAGTCGAACGCGAACGCGCCACCCTGGGCCGGGTGTGCGCGGACCGATGTCGGTGACCCCGTTGTAGAGGCGTGCGCGTTCGGTGATGCCTTTGAGACCGAAACCCGAGCCTTCCGTGCCCGGTTTGGGCTGGCCGTGATCGGTGACCTCCAGTTCAACCCAGGCGTTCGGCTCGCGCCCCTCGGGATCCTCAGGTGTGGATCCGGTACGCACCACGGCCGTGGCTTCGCGAGCTGTGGAGTGACGCGTGACGTTGGCCAGGGCCTCCTGCAAACAGCGATAAACGGTCAGTTGCAGGGAACCGGGGAGCTGGTCCAGGTCATCCGGGTGTTCCAGGGACGTATTGAGTGTGACGGCAAGCCCGTGCCGGGCATGAGAAGAAACAAGGTCGTCCAACTCACTCAACCGCGGTTCGGGTGTGCGGGACTCCGACGGCAACACGCTGCCGTCCTCGGCGCGCAGCACCCCCAGCAATTCGCGCATTTCCGTGACCGCCTGGCGGCTGGAAGCCTCCACAGTGCTCAGCGCTGCCGCGGCGGCCTGCGGGTTCTTGGCCATAACGGTGCGTGCAGCACCGGCCTGGATCCCGATCGCGGACACATGATGAGCCACCACGTCGTGAAGTTCGCGTGCGATCCGCAGTCGCTCCTCGACGACCGCCCGGTTGGCCAACTGTTCAGACTGCTGGGCGATGCGCCACGCCTGCTCGCGCAGTCTGCGCCGGTCCAAGGCCCTGCGCCACGAGGCGCGACCCATGACCGCAGCACCGCCGAAATAGACGACGTTCATGACCACGGTGTAGCCCATGATGCCGACCGCCGCGGAGAACGGCCCGGAGGTCTCCTCGAGGTTGTTCAGAATCTCCGCATAGGAATTGGTGATCGTCCAATCCACCATGAGCCACCCGGCGGTGAATACTGCCAGGCCCACCACCATGAGCGTCACGAGTTGCCGAGAACGGCCCCACGCAACCATGGAGTACACGCTGGCGAAGTAAGCGATCTGGAAGAACAGCTGCATGTTGACCTGGGGGACCACGTAATAGGCCCACACGAACACGGCAGAGGCAGCCAGCACGCCCACGACCGGGAAGCGGCGGCGGAAAGCCAACGGCACGGCCATCAGGACCGACGCCAGATAACCCAACCACCAGGGCTGGTCCGCGGGGAACGACGTGTAGCTCTCGATGAACGCCAGAGACAGTACTGATACCGCGGCTACGGCGACCGCCAACCAAGTATCTCGAACGAGTTCATGCGCCTTAGGACGCGGCCGCTGCCAATCCGGTTCGTCCGGATCCGACAGCGCGAAGACCCACCGTCGGGTCCAGTCGAACCGAGCCACTAGGACTTCTTGCGCGACCGCACCGCAGCCCACAGGGCGGCCTGCCCCGCGGCATCTGTCAGCAGGACCGCGGAAGCTGTCCCGAGCACGCGCGCTCCCCGCCCACCACGACGAGCCAATGCCGCCAGTGTGGAACCGGCCACCAGTTCGGCGCCGCCCACGGCCAGCAGGATCTCAGGGTGGCGGAAGTAGGCGCGCTGGACCCGGGACACCAGATCCTTGCCGGACGGTTCAGCGGTCATGGCATCCACCAGGGACAGTCCCAGAGTCTTGGGCTCGTAGTGCTGGGCGTCTGCCATGTCCTCCACGGAGCGCTCTGATTCCACCAGCTTGGCGGCCAGCACCGGCAGACTCAGAAGCTGAAGGACCGATTCGAGCAGCAAGCCCGAACTGGGGGTTGCGGCGTAGTTCTCGAGGCGGGCGGTAGCGGCGGCATCCAGGTCGCAGATGGACGCGATAGCCTCCACAGCTACCTTGGTGTCCTTCTCCACATCCGTGGCCACCCGCTGTTGTGGCGTGGCCTCGCCTTCGCCGCTGAGAAGGTCGGCAATGTCGCTGTGATCGGCTTCCCAGCGAAGCGTGGAGGTGCGGCCCATCTCGATCTGATGGTTGAGTTCCGCCTCCTTGTCCCGGGAGGAATCGGTGCGGGGATACACGGTCAGGCTGCGCTGTGCGCCGTCGGATGAGATCGCAACGCACATGTCACCCGGATGAACAGCGGCGATGAACGCGGGATCGATGTCCTCGTCAGGCAAAATCACCGCCCACCCGTTGCGGCAGACAGCCGTGAAACTCGCGTCCAGGATATTGACCAGGAAAGGCAGTTCGGGTGCGTCTGCGTGCACCAGAACCGCCACCCGATCGAGTTGTTGGTCCGTCATGAACGCTTTCCTCCGTCTACTACGTGTTCGACCACCGTGCCCTGTTCCAGGGCTTCCAGTGCGTCTCGGATCCGCTGTGACATGCCGGCGGAGAGCACGGTCTCCAGGTCCTGCGGCGCCACCCAGCGGTAGGACAGCAGCTCTTCTTCTTGGACCGTGATCTGCGTATCGGAGGGAATCTGTCCGCCGTCGTAGAGGAACGCCACGGAGTCCCCCCACATGCCCATGTTGAGCCCGTGCATGATCAACAGCATGCGGCCTTCGGGCAGGTGTAAGCCGACTTCCTCGATCACTTCACGGAAGCACGCGCTGCGCGGGTCCTCCCCCGCCTCGACCGTGCCTCCGGGCAGAGTCCACTCGGACTTGTAGTTGGGTTCCACCGTCAGGACGCGGCCGCTCTCGTCACGGATGATGGCTGAGGCCGCCAACCGCCGCGTGGGCAGGGTGGCGATGAACTCTCGCAGTTCCTGATCTGACAGATATGAACCCACTACCAACTCACTTTCCGAGGAATTTCTCGAAGCCCTTGGGAAGGTTCAAGGACTCCAGATCCGGTTGCTCTTGCTGCGCGCCAAAGGCACTGCCCTTGGCCGCGGGCTTCTGACCGCTGGCGATCGCCGCGTTTTCCTGGGCGCGCTTGGCGGGGTTACCCGACCGCGACCCCTTGGCGCCCTTCTTCTTGGCCTTGCCCTTCTTACCGCCACCGCCGGCGCCGCCGCCCATGCCGGGGATGCCGCCGGGCATACCGGGAACTCCCTTGCCCTGGGCCAGACGCTTCATCATTTTCTGTGCCTGGGCGAAACGCTCCATGAGCTGGTTGACCTCGGATACGGACACACCGGAACCGCGTGCAATGCGGGCGCGGCGAGAGCCGTTGATGATCTTGGGCGCAACCCGCTCGTGCGGGGTCATGGAACGCACAATGGCTTCCACACGGTCGATCTCGCGCTCGTCGAAGTTTTCGAGCTGCTCACGCATCCCGGCTGCGCCGGGCATCATGGACAGCATCTTTTTCATCGAGCCCATCTTGCGCAGCTGCTGCATCTGCGCGAGGAAGTCCTCGAAGGTGAAGTCCTCCTGATCGGTGAACTTCTTGGCCATGCGCTCGGCCTCGGTCTTGTCCCACTGCTTCTCAGCCTGCTCGATCAGCGTGAGGACGTCACCCATGTCCAGGATGCGGGAGGCCATGCGATCAGGGTGGAACTGCTCGAAGTCGCGCACACCCTCGCCGGTGGAGGCGAACATGATGGGCTTGCCGGTGACCGAGCGGACGGAGAGCGCGGCACCGCCGCGGGCGTCGCCGTCGAGCTTGGAGAGCACCACGCCGGTGAAGTCCACGCCGTCGTCGAAGGCCTTGGCCGTGTTGACGGCGTCCTGACCGACCATGGCGTCGATGACGAAGAGCACTTCGTCAGGGTTCACGGCATTGCGGATGTCACGGGCCTGACGCATGAGGGCCTCGTCGATACCCAGTCGACCGGCGGTGTCGACGATGACCACGTCGTAGAGCTTGGCGCGGGCGTGTGCCACGCCGTCGCGGGCGACCGCCACGGGGTCACCGGTGGGGTCGTCGAATTCTGAGGTGGCACCGGGTTCGGGGGCGAACACCGGAACGCCGGCGCGCTGGCCGACCACCTGGAGCTGGGTCACGGCGTTGGGACGCTGAAGGTCGGAGGCCACCAGAACGGGCTTGTGCCCCTGGTCGGTGAGCCACTTACCGAGCTTGCCCGCCAGGGTGGTCTTACCGGCACCCTGCAGACCCGCGAGCATGATCACGGTGGGCCCGGACTTGGCCAGGTTGATGCGACGGGTCTCGCCACCCAGAACGTTCTTGAGTTCCTCATTGACGATCTTGACGACCTGCTGACCGGGGTTCAGGGCCTCGGACACCTCGGAACCCAGTGCGCGTTCCTTGATGGTGGCGGTGAATTCCCGGACCACGGGAACCGCGACGTCAGCCTCGAGAAGGGCGCGGCGGATTTCCCGTACGGTGGCGTCCACATCCGCTTCGGACAACCTGCCCTTGCCACGCAGGTTCTTGAAGGTCGCTGTAAGCCGGTCGGACAGTGAGTTGAACACGGGGC